>JAKEGR010000336.1 GCA_022615465.1 Planctomycetota bacterium
CTCTTCGACGACACGGCGGCGGCCAAATAAATCTTTTCGCCCAGCGGCCGCCCCCCTATAATTGCTCCCACATGGATACGGTCACGGCGGCGGCCCCTGCCGCGAACCGGCTGCGGGAGTTGGCCGCACATCTGAATGAACATCGCGGCTTCGCCGACGTGGTCGCCAGCCTCGAAGCGGGGCACGGCGGGACGCTCGGCGGGGTGTGGGGGTCTTCGCGCGCCCTGGTGGCCGCGGCGCTGGCCCAGTCGTGCCGCGGACCGCTCGTGGTGGTCACGCCGCATCCGGGCGAGATCGACTCGCTGGTTCATGATCTGACGCTCTTCACCGAGTTGTCCGTCGCCGAGTTTCCGGCCTGGGAATCGGAGCCAGGCGAGCGCGTCGTTCATGATGAGATCTATGGCGAACGGCTGCGGTTACTCAAAGCATTGGCGGGAGGTTTGCAGGGCGAAGGCGATCAACATCCGCCATCGCTCGTCGTCACCAGTATCCAAAGTCTCCTGCAGCCCGTGCCGGGGCGGGACGCGCTGGCAACGGCAACGCGGGAGATTCGCGTCGGCTCACAGCTTGACGAGCAGGAGTTTACCCGCTGGCTGGTGGAACGCGGCACGCATGCCACGACCGCCGTCGAGCTGCCGGGCGAGTTTTCGCTCCGCGGCGGCATTCTTGATATCTTCCCGCCGGATGCCGATGATCCCGTGCGGATCGAACTTTTTGGCAACGAAGTCGAATCGATCCGCCGTTTCGATGTGGCGTCTCAACGCAGTCTTGAATCGCTCAAGTCGACACACATCACGATGCTTGAGCCGACCGCGTCGGACCGCGCTCACTTCACGAGCTATCTTCCATCAGACTCCTGGTTCCTCTTGATGGAGCCGAACGATCTCGCCGAGGAAGGGAAGTTCTATCTCGATCGGATGGACCGTCCGCAAGCGTTTCATTCCGTCCGGACGACACTCGCGGAGGTTTACAAATTCCCATCGGTGACGGCGGCGGGGATACCGGCCGGATCGATGGAGACGACCGCCCATCTTGAGTTCGAATCGGTCGAACGGTTCAGTGGCGAGATCGGCAAGGTCCGTGACGAGCTGGACAAGGTGAGCGATGGAAACGAGGTATTCCTTATCTGCGAGACGGACGCCGAGGTCGAACGGCTTGGCGAGTTGTTCAGAACATCGCGGCTGATGACCGGGGACAGTCCCCTGGGCGCCCCCAGGCTGCATTTCGTGGTTGGGCATCTGGAAGCAGGTTTTCGCATTGTGCCGCAACGGGTTGTTCTGGTAAGCGCTGCCGAACTGTTTCAGCGGCAAGATTTGGCGCGAACCACGCGGCGACGACAATCGCGGGCAATTGACAGCTTCCTCGAGTTGCGACAGGGCGACCTGGTCGTGCATGTGGCCCATGGCATCGGCCGATACCGCGGGCTGCGGCTCCTGGAAAAAGATGGGCGGGCGGAGGAACACCTGGAACTCGAGTATCACGGCGGCACGAAGATCTATGTGCCCGCCGCAAAGATCGAGTTTGTGCAGAAGTATGTCGGGGCGAAAGGCGGCGCGGTGCCGCTGGCGCATATCGGCGGCAAGGCGTGGGTCCGTCAAAAGGAAGCGGCCCAACGCGCCGTCACGGACCTGGCGGCTGAGATGATCGAGTTGCAGGCAGCGCGCGACGCCCGACCGGGCATCGTCTTCCCGCCCGACACCGAGTGGCAACGTGAATTTGACGCCGCCTTTCCGTACCAGGAAACGCCGGATCAGCTCACCGCGATCGAAGAGCTAAAACGCGACATGCAGACGCCGAAGCCAATGGATCGGTTGTTGTGCGGCGACGTGGGGTTCGGCAAGACGGAACTGGCAATTCGGGCGGCGTTCAAGGCGGTGGATGCCGGCTACCAGGTAGCCGTGCTGGTGCCGACCACCGTGCTGGCCGAGCAACATCGGCGGACGTTTGCGGCGCGCATGGCCGAGTTTCCGTTTGAGATCGCGGCACTGTCGCGGTTTTGTTCCGCGAAGGAGCAACGCGAAATTATCGAGCGGACCGCCAAGGGCGAGATTGACATCCTCATCGGCACCCACCGAATGGCCTCGCCGGACGTGCAGTTCGCCAATCTCGGCGTGCTCATTATCGATGAAGAGCAGCGGTTCGGCGTGGAAATCAAGGAACGGCTCAAGGCAATCCGGACCACCGTGGACGTGCTCACGATGACGGCCACGCCAATTCCGCGGACGCTCCACATGGCCCTGCTGGGCGTGCGGGCGATTTCTAACTTGGAAACGCCCCCCGCCGATCGGCTGGCCGTTGAGACTCGCGTGACTCGATTCAGTGACGAGTTGGTGCGGCATGCGATCCTGCGCGAGTTGAATCGCGGTGGGCAGATCTTTTTCGTCCACAACCGGATCAACGACATTCGCGCCGTTGCCGCTCGGCTGGCGGAAATCGTACCCGAGGCGAGGATCGACATCGGTCATGGCCAAATGGCCGAGGGAGAGCTGGAAGAAGTCATGCTGCGTTTTGTCCGCGGCGAGATCGATCTGTTGCTTTCAACAACGATCGTGGAAAGCGGTCTCGATATTCCCAACGCCAACACGATTTTCATGGATGATGCGGATCGCTACGGCCTGGCCGATTTGCACCAATTGCGCGGTCGCGTCGGCCGTTACAAGCACCGCGCCTACTGTTACTTGCTGATCGATGAAAGCCGCCATTTGTCGCCGGAGGCGGCGCGTCGGTTGCGGGCCATCGAGGAGTTCAGCCAGATGGGAGCAGGATTCGCCCTGGCGATGCGCGATTTGGAGCTTCGCGGCGCGGGAAATATCCTGGGCACCCAGCAGAGCGGGCACATTGCCACGGTAGGCTATGAGATGTACTGCGCTCTATTGGAACGCGCGGTGAGGGAACTGAAGCATTTGCCCCCGCGTGATTCGGTCGATGTCAGCATTGACCTGCCGGGCGAAGCCTATCTGCCACGCGGCTATGTGCCCGACATGCGGTCGAAAATTGATCTCTATCGCCGGCTGGCCCGGCTGGTGAGCGAAGAGGCGGTCGACGATTTCGCCCGCGAGCTGGCCGACCGGTTTGGCCCGATGCCAGCAGCGGTCGAGCATCTGCTGGAGCTAGCACGGCTGCGGGTTTGGGCCTATCGCTGGGGTGTCCGGGAGATTCGTCTGGAAAACCGTTACGCCGTCTTGGGATACACTTCGGTGGAGAAGGTGAAGCGGCTGGCCGCTCGATCGGAAGGCCGGCTGCGGATTGCCGACCAGACAAGTGCCTATCTACCCCAGCCCGATGGAATTGCGACCCCGGCCGCGATATTCCACCGATTGAAATCGCTCTTGCGGCCAGCCTGAAGCCGAACCTAGAATCTGCCGCCATTTTGGGTGAGTGCCATCGGCAATCCGCCGTCAGGCGCTGGTTCCTTTTCTTTGCGACAGGTCTCCCTGGTGCGTAACGCCTTTCGTTTCCTGATTGCCGCCACGACGCTTGCCCCGTGCGTCACTGGGTTCGTAACGGCGGCCTTTGCCCAGGATCGCCGCGCCGGAGAGTTGTTTTCTCCGCCGACGGCATCGCAATCCGATAGCGACCAGCCCGCCGCGCCACCCAAAACGCAAGTTCTTTCCCAGTTGGACGGCGCGCAAGTAATCGCCCGCATCGACGGGCAGATCGTCTTGGCTTGCGATGTCCTGTGGCGAGTCAACGTGTTGATTGAAGCGAACAAGAGCCAACATCCCGAGTTTGCCCCGGAGCAATGGGACCAGCTGCGCCGGGAACTGATGAAACGCGAGGTGGCCGCGCTTGTCGACCGCAAGCTCCTCTATGCCGAGTTTCGTCGCAAGCTGCCAGAAGACGCCTGGCCACAGATCGAAGAAAACCTGCTCAAACCGTTCGACGAAATGGAAATGCCGCAACTTGTGAAACAACTCAAAGTGGAAAGTCCGGCCGAGGTCGAACCGAAGTTGACGCAGCTCGGTTCCTCGCTGCCCGATGCACGGCGGTCGTTCAACGAACGGGCAATCGCGAGTGAGCTGCTGCGTTCGAAAGTGAAAATCAACGAAGAGGTGGGGCCCGATGAAATGCTCACGTACTACCAGGCGCATCTGGCCGATTATGAGTACCCCACGCAGGCCCGGTGGGAAGAACTGATGGTCCGCAAGAACCGCTTTAGCGATCCTCGACAGGCCTTTGCCGAGTTGGCCACGATGGGAAATGAAGTGTGGCAACGCGCCGCGACGCGGCCCAACGTGCAGGGAGCGGTATTTGCGGAAGTAGCGAAGGCCAAGTCCGATGGATTTACGGCGAAGGAAGGGGGGCTGCATGATTGGACGTCGAAGGGATCGCTGAAGTCGCAAGCAATCGACAACGGGCTGTTCACGCTCGCCATCGGGCAGATGAGCCAGGTGTTGGAGAGCGAGACGGGATTCCACATCGTCCGCGTGCTGGAACGGAAGGAAGCAGGCCGCAGACCTTTCACCGAAGTGCAGGGCGAGATCCGCGAGGAACTGAAAAAGGAACGGTTCCAGAAGGGGGCTGAGGAATACATTGCCAGGCTGCGTCAGGACGCCCGCATCTGGACCACATTCACCGGCCCCACGACGGCCCACGAACTCTTGGGCTTGAATCCCGGCCCGCAGCGGCGGTAATCCCCTTGCCCTCCGGGAGAGGGCTAAGGCGAGGGCTTCCGCGAAAGGCCCGGTTTTATTCTTCCCGTGATCCTTGGTTCAAACGGTGCCGGATGTAGTCGCTCACCGCAGCGGCATTCAGGTCGACTACCACGTCCATGTTCGGCTGATTATCGGGCCGCGGGCGTCGATCGAACACCGTGGCGCCGTGCGTCATGGTTCCCTCCGTCTCGACATCGCCGTGCAGTCGCTCCATGCTGAACAAGTCTGGTTGTGCCGCGGCGACAACCGCAACCGCTTCTAGCAAATAAATCCCTTCAAGCCCCAAGAGTTGACGGTGCGCCCAAAAAGCGCATGGAAGTATTTTCCGCAGCAGCGTCCCCTTTCGAGATAATCCATCCGGCAGGCTTTCCAACAAATCAAAACCCAACAAGATGCGGTTCGCCAAATCGAGCGGAATCACTGTCTTGGTAACCGGCGAACGAAACACCGCTTGTGCCGCTTCGGCATCGCAGTAGACATTAAACTCCGCCGCGGCCGTCACGTTTCCCGGACCCGCAAGCGCGCCGCCGAGTATGATCAAGTGGCCGACCAACTCGGCAAGATCAGGCTGCTGCAACGCCAACGCAATGTTGGATAACGGCCCCATGGCCACAATGGTCACTTCACCGGGCGCGGCGCGCACTTCATCACAGATTACTTTCACCGAGGGGTGCTGATGATGACGCTGGGAAACGGCGAAGTGGGCGCCACACAGCCCGTCTGCGCCATAAAAATGGCGATTGTCGGCGCGCAAAAGTTGCTCGGAATGGGCAGCCCCAAGCCGTGGCAACTGCGGGGGATCGAGCTGCTCGATGATCACCTGAACATTCCGCGAGGCCTGATCGGGCAACACATTGCCCCCCGTGGCCGTCACCGCGATGACGTCGAGTCCTGGATCCTCCAAGGCCAAACAAATGGCAACCGCATCGCCAATGCCTGGATCCACGTCGAGAATGACTTTTCTGGCCATACCGGCTCCGCAATCCGCTCACGATCTCAGGAACGGGAGAAAACAACGTCTCCACCTTTCCCCTCTTACGCTGGAAGAGGGCGGGGTGAGGAAGCAAGCAAGTACCGAAGTTATTTCTTCCAGCGATCCTCAGAGTGAGATACGACGCTCCCTGCCTTGGTTATTCTAACAAGTAGGCAATACATCTCAAGATTAGCTGCCCCCAGTCAACGGCCCCGAACCGCCTCTCTGAAAGCCCTACGCCGCAGACGACTCGTCCGGTAAAATCACCAACTGGTGCCAATAGCCCCTGTCTTTCGCGCTAATCCTGATGACCACAGACATCTCCACTCTCCTCGGCCGTGCTGCCGGTGGCGACAACCTTACCCTGCCAGAAATGTCGGACGCGATCGACGCGATCATGCGCGGCGAGTGGTCGGAGGCCGAGATTGGCCTGTTGCTCTCTTCGCTTGCCGCCAAGGGGGAAACGGTCGATGAGGTGGCCGGGGCGGCCATGGCCCTCCGCCGCCACATGACGCCCATCCACAGCAGGCACACGGAAATTCTCGATACGTGTGGCACGGGAGGCGGCGGCTCAGCGATGTTCAACGTCAGTACGACGGCGGCCATCGTCGCGGCCGCGGCGGGGGTGCCGGTCGCCAAGCACGGCAACCGAAGTATCACCAGCCGCAGCGGCTCGGCCGATGTGCTGGCCGAATTGGGCGTCAACATCAACGCCAGCATCGCACAGGTCGAAGCATGCCTCGACGAACTGGGCCTCTGTTTCTGTTTCGCCCCGCTGATTCACCTGTCCATGAAACATGTCGCCGCCGTGCGTAAGAAGCTTGGCATTCGCACGATCTTCAATATCCTCGGCCCGCTCGCCAACCCGGCCGGCGCCTGTTATCAACTGCTGGGTGCTGGCCGGCCGGAGCTGCAACCGCTCCTGGCCGGGGCAATCGCCAGGCTTGGTACTCGGCGAACATTCGTGGTGGTGGGCGAGGACGGCTTGGGCGACGTGACGCTCTCGGGCCAGACGTTCGTCACGGAAGTGTCCACCGGCCAGGTCCGCGACTTCACATGGAAGCCGGAGGCGTTCGGCATCCCGCGGTCGTCGCTCGAGTCGCTGTTGGTGGATGGTCCGGCCGCTAGTGCGGCAATGATCCG
This sequence comes from Planctomycetota bacterium, assembly GCA_022615465.1. Lineage (GTDB taxonomy): Bacteria > Planctomycetota > Planctomycetia > Pirellulales > Lacipirellulaceae > JAKEGR01. The sequence goes on from JAKEGR010000336.1 coordinate 6,772, forward strand.
CTCGATCCTGGCGGGCGAGCCAGGACCGGCGAGAGATATTGTGGTACTCAATGCGGCCGCGGGTTTGATCGCCGCGGGCCGGGCGAACGATCCCCAGGCGGCTCGACAGCAGGCCGTCGAGGCGATCGACAGCGGAGCGGCTCAATCGTTATTGAAGCAACTCGTCATGCGTTCCCATGCCTCGGGATGAAACACCCTGGCAGCGGGCATTGGGCCGACACTCGCCGAGATGCGATTCCAGTGGCGCTGCGCGAAAATAGACGAACTTCCTGGCGTGACCAACAAGCGAACCGGGGCATGCACACGGAGAGTTGCAAGTCTTTCAACAAGAAACAAGTGGGCGCGACAGAACTCGAATCTGTGACCTCTTGCATGTCAAGCAAGCGCTCTAACCAACTGAGCTACGCGCCCCGATTGTGGGTCCGGCATGGGAGCCTGGTAATTCCTAGTGTACATCCCTCCCAAGGCCGCCTTCCTGATTTTCCAAGCCCTATAGTATAGCGGCCATACGCACCAATTCCAGGATGGCCAGGAAGACGGTCGATTTCCAAGACTCGCGCCCAGTGGCCCCATTCTGCGCATTCTCCCTGGATTTGCAGTTCTCAACAAGGGCTGCACTCCTCTATACTGCGACCGGCCTCATTTGCCCTTGCCGTAAGCCACGCATATCGGTGTAATTAGGCTAATTCGCTCTCTGGCTTTACGGAGATCGCACGCCGATCATCAGTGGCTATTGATATATCGTAACGGATCGGGTGGATTCACGAATCATTAACACTCGGTCGCGCCGCTCGCTCTGGTTCAGTAAGTTGAACCAGGCAGAAGTCAACATTTCTCGGCTGTCCCAGCAAGCATGACGCTTACCATTCCTTGGAACTGGCAGAAACTGTTTTCCTACGGAGAGGTGATGTGCTTCATCTCGGCGTGGGCCGTGGGGCTGCTCGTTGCCTGGGGGGGGCACCGTACGGTCGACACCCGCGTTGCCACGCGTTCTTTTCAGTCGACGCCCGACGTTCCGGGCATTCAAGCCGCACTAGGCAAGTTCTCGCTGCGTTAGTGCCATTCGTCTTTATGTGCCATTGGATGCAACGACGGGATCATGCCCAAACGCAAAAGCCCCGAGCGCGCCGGACGCGCTCGGGGCTTTATGTAATTTGTGGTCTGCCACCACTGCAATTCTGAAATCGATCAACTACGTCTACTTCGTCAACTCCGTTGTCGAATATCGGAAACCGTTGGAGGGTGGCCGCGATCACCCGAAGCCCGCGGCCAGACGCGGCCAATGGCCGACTTGCAGTGCGATTGGTCAGGCGGTTTATCCGCGATCCATCGGGACTCCTGCCCGTTGATCTCGGCGTCGCAAAAACATTCCCAATCCCTTGACTC
>JAKEGR010000053.1 GCA_022615465.1 Planctomycetota bacterium
CAGGCCTTGCACGTAATCGCCCGGTTCGAGCAACAGGCGGTCGCCAGGCAGCAGGCGACGCAAATGATCGCGGTAATTCGCCGAATCCGCCCGATAGTCCGCGGCCGTGACCCCGCCGACCAGACAACACAGCAACCCCGCGCAGACGAGGCGCCGCATTCAGTCCGCCATATCGGACATCGGCAGGCCGCTTCTCAGCAAATCCAGCTTGCCGAACAACACCCGTGTCATGCCCGACACGCCCTGCCGCCCCGTATCGACCACGATGTCGGCGATTTCCCGGTAGAACGGATCGCGCTGCCTGTAGAGCTCGCGCAATTTCTCCAAAGGATTTTCCGTTTGCAGCAACGGACGGTTGCGGTCATGCCGGGTGCGCTCATGCAAATGTTCGGGCGTGCCGCGCAAATAAATGACCACCCCGTTCTTGCGCAGATTTTCACGGTTGACCGCCGACAGCACTGCGCCGCCGCCCGTCGCCAGGACGATGCCGGAAAGCGCCGTCAACTCGGCAATCACCGCTTCCTCGCGCTTGCGAAAGCCCGACTCGCCCTCGATCTCGAAGATGACCGGAATCTTGACGCCGGTGCGTGACTCGATTTCATGATCGGAATCGTAGAAGCTGCAACCGTAGTGCCGGGCGAGCAACCGGCCGACCGTGGTCTTGCCAGCGCCCATCAGTCCGACGAGGTAAAGATTGTCTCGCTTGCTCATGACGCCATTCTAATAGAGAGAACCGCAAGGCCAACGATGTACCGGGGCGCACGGAGAAAATCTGGGCGAAAAAAAGCGCGGGACATGCCCGCGCTTGGATTGAATAGAGCGATCAGCGCAGCGACAGACGATCGTCGATGATGCGTGGCGTCAGGAAGATGATCAGTTCGGTCTTGTTGTTCGTCTTGTTCGTCGTCTTGAACAGATTTCCAAAAACCGGCATATCGCCCAGGAACGGCACCTTGTCCACGGACGAGGATTCTTCGCCGTCGAAGATTCCGCCCAGCACCAGAGTTTCGCCATTATTCACGCGCACCTGGGTCTTGATCCGCTTGGTATCGATGGCCGGAAGAGGAACCCCCGGAGCGAAACGCGGCGCGTCTTTCTGCACTTCGACGGTCAGGATGATCGAATCGTTGTTTAGAATCTGCGGATCAACCAGCAGGCAGAGGAAAGCGTCCTTGAACGTGACCGTTGACTGGATCGCGCCATCCGATACCGTTGTTGTAACGTAGGGAATTTGGGTGCCGTTCAGGATCACCGCCGGCTTCTGGTTGGAGGTCATGACGCGCGGGTTGGAAAGAATCTTGCCCTTGTTGTCGGCCTCGAGCGCCTGCAACTCCAGCGTCAGCAGGTTGCCGTTGTTAAGGTTCAGCACGCCCAGTGCCAGTTGGGCCGCACCCGGAACAATCCCCAACCCCTGCCCCAAACCAAGGGCGTCCGAATTCGGGTTTTTGTCGGTGCCGCCAACCCGGGTGTCGCCAAAGGTTTTGGCCGCTGCGAAGCCCATGCGCACACCCAGATCACGGCTCCAACCGTCGGTTGCCACCACGACCCGCGCCTCGATCATGACCTGGCGCGCCGGCACATCCAGCCGCGCGAGCAGTTCACGCACTTCCTGAATCTTGCGCGCCGTATCGGTAACGATCAACGTGTTGGTCTTCAGGTCATAGGACGCGCGGCCCCGCTTGGTCAGAACCTTCTGGTCGAGTTCCCCCTTGCCCTCCGTGCCCGATTGCGAGGCCAGGGTCGCAGCTGCCGCGGTCAGGCCCTCCGCCTGCGCGGAGCAGTTCACCGTTTCACCGGCTGCGCCGAGTGCGGCTCCCGGTGCGCCATGCAACATGGCTTTCGCCTCATCCGCACGCATGTAGTTGAGTTGAATGTAGTCGGTCGTCAGGGGCTCCAGGTCAGCCACCGCCGACTTGGACTCGAATTCCAGCTTTTCCTTGGCCAGCAGTTCGTCCTTGGGAGCGACCCAGATCACGTTGCCGTTCTGGCGCTTGTCCAGGCCCTTGGTCTGCATGATGAGATCGAGCGCCTGGTCCCAGGGCACGTCCTTCAGACGCAGAGTGAGGTTGCCGGCCACAGTGTCGCTGGCGATGATGTTGAGGCCGGTGAAGTCGGCGATGACCTGCAGCACCGAGCGCACTTCGACGTTCTGGAAATTGAGCGAAAGTTTCTCGCCGACGTATTTCACCTTACCGTCAGCAGTTTTTTTCTGGGCGTCGTCGCTCTGTTTGACTTCGACGATGAAGCTGTTGTCAGTCTGATACGCGGAGTATTCCCAGCCGCCCTTGGGCTGGATCACCATGCGGGTGTTGTCACCCAGGGGATAGGTCTCGATGGTCTGCACCGGGGTTCCGAAATCGGCCACGTCCAGGCGACGCTGCAAAGCCTTGGGCAGTTCGGTGCCGATGAAGTCGACGACCACGCCGTTGGCCTGCTGACGGATGTTGATGCCCGCCTGCGCGTCGGACAGCGTGGTCACGATACGGGCCTCGCCCGCAGTGCCGCGGCGGAAATCGACATCACGGATGCCGTGGCGCGCCGTACCCGGGGCCGCCTCGGCAAAGCGCGGGCTTGTATTCACCGGTGCGGAACCGGCGCCGACATCACCCAGCGCAATGATCAGGGACTTGCCGTCGATCGTGGCATCGTACTCAACCGATTTGTTCAGGTTCAGCACCAGGCGGGTGCGCGTTCCTGCCTGCACCACGTTCACGTTCGACAGCGGGCCCAGGTTGGCGTCGACGGTGTTGCGCCCCATGGCATTGCCGGTGTCGGGAAGATCCAGTGCGATGCGCGGCGGATTGCCGACGGTGAAACCGGCCGGCGTGGCTGTCAGCGCATTCTTGAGGTTGACGCGCACCACGACCTTGCCGCCGGGCAGGGTCGTGGCCTCGACGCTCTGCACCGCGTTGCCGGTGGGCGGCACGTCGGCAGCGCGC
>JAKEGR010000337.1 GCA_022615465.1 Planctomycetota bacterium
CCCCCTACGATTTACGATTCTAGCTGGAAATGCCCGCGACTGATGCTTTCCCGATGTTCCTCGCGCTCGAGCCCGACGATGCGGCCGCGGAGGTGATCCTGCGCTACAAACAGCGTCTCGCCGGCCTGGTGGGAGATCAGCTTTATCTGCGTGATCCTCCCCACATGACACTTTACCTGGCAATGTTCACCGGCACCGATGCGGTGCTCGATGCCGCGAGGCATTTCGCGAACTCGCTCAAGGCGCCCCAGCTTTCCCTGGCCGGTTGGCACGCATTTTTGGCTGATCCGCTGACCGGGTTCAACACGTTGGTGCTCGATTTCCAACCGGCGGATCGCACTCGGTTGCGAAACATACAACGGCAAGTGGTCGAGGCGGTTTCCACCAAACGCGATGCAGCCGCAACGCTCGACCGCATCAATGGCCGCTTGACTAACCTTTCACAGTTCGAACGCGAAACGGCATACCGCTGGGGGTTCCCGTACATTGGCAAGGGCTGGCATCCGCACCTCACGATCGCCTCGATTCGACCGGAGGATTGGCCCGTTGTTGAACAGGAATTGCTGATCGAGAAGCCGACCGGCACGGTCTTTTTTCCGCGATTGAAAGTCTACCAACTGATTGGCGGCCAGCCCCGCCTGATCGAGTCATTCGACCTTGCTGCGGACCACGAGGGCAACGGCTGCAATCGCACCTCCGCGCGAGGTGCGAATGGCTCCGCCCTGACCGTCGAACGGCCAGACGGCGAGGCAGTGAACACCCTGAAGCATGAGATCATGGAAGCGGTCTGGCGAGTTTCCGATCGGCACGAATGGATTTTGTCCGCCACGATCACCGGCAGTTTCCTTACGGATGAAACCTTGGCGGCTATCAGCGACATTGATCTGGTGCTGCTTGTCGATACGCTGAACGATGAGCGTTTCGCGGTGTTGCAACAGCACTTGGACGACTCGCTGCGGCCGTTCCTGGCAAGACAGGGATTGGACTTGCGGATCAATCCAACACTTGGGCCGCTGAAATTCAACAACGACGCAACGGCTGTATTGCATTTGATGATCTATTCGGCCGAGGCACATCAGCAGCACGTTATCAAAAGCCCTTTCACCTGCTTCGACTGGCAGCGATCCGTCACGTTCCGTAAGCGCAGCATGTCCGCGGTTTACCCGGTGTTTGGCCTTCAGCCACATCATTTTGTCAGCGCGCGCCGCGGCATTCAGGATTATCTACATGATTTTGAGCGAAGCGTGATTTCGTATCGCGAGCTTCAATGTACCGATGCGGGCTACGACGAATTGCGGCGCGAAGCACCCATGACTGTCCGCGACCGTTACGAATACGCCTATCATGTCATGCGGTTCTTGATGCAAAACATGCTCAAGTTGCTGCAGCGCAGCAACTCGGTAGCTGATGGTGAGACGCTGCTGGAGCAGTTCAACGCGGTGTTCCCCAAGAATGCCGCCGAGCACCGACCGCTCTATCTGGAACTGCGCCGTCGGAAGAAAGCTCGCGATTTCAGGCTTCCGATCCCTCGGCTGGCTGATCGCTTGCGTGAGTTCGTGCGCGATTTTGAATCTCAATTCCGTTCCATCTTTTTCGATACGGCGATCCGTCACCTTGTCTTTCGTCACGCACCCACCAAACTCAACCGTGGACAAGGGGATGCACGCTGTTTTGTCGGCCGGTCGGATGGCGAGATCGAACCCATCCCAGACTCCTTCCTCTTGCCATTGGCTGCCGCGTTCCAGGAAACCGGCTGCACGGCGGTCTACAGTTCGCCATTAGCACGATGTCGGCAGACGCTGGAGCAGCTTGGACAACAGGTCTCGCTTCCATCGCCAAGGATTGACGACCGGCTGATCGAGATCGATTACGGCCGCTGCGATGGCTTTACGATCGCCGAAGCGAAACGGGCCTGGCCCGAGTTGTTCGACGCCTGGACTCGCGGTGAGGATCCCTATTTCCCTGGCGGTGAGAATACGAGCGATGTTTGGGCGCGAGCAGCTGCTTTCCTCGATGAGGTTCGTCGCCAACCCAATGGCAGCGCCGCCGTGTGTACGCACAACGTTGTCCTGCGATGCATGGTCGGTCATGGTCTGGGCGTGCCACACGCCGATTGGCACCGCATTCAGGTGCCGCACATGGCGCCGGTCACCATCGTCCAAACCCGCGACCACGGCTGGTTCATCGATTTGGAGGAATCGGTCGAGCGCCAGTTATTCGCCGATTTCATGGTTAACGTGCCGGGAAGTTCGTAATGCAATTGGTCGTCCCCATGGCTGGTCTGGGCAAACGGTTTACCGACGCTGGCTACGCGCTGCCCAAACCGCTGATTCCGGTCGACGGTCTGCCGATGGTCGTGCGGGCCGTGGCCGACCTGCCGCCGGTCGATATCGCTCTGTTTGTCACACACCCTGATCACGTTCTTCAGCACCGAATTGATGAGCGGATCAGCGAACACTTCCCGGATTGTCGGGTTGTCGTTGCACCCGGTCTGACGGAAGGCCAGGCTTGCACCGTTCGCCTGGCTGCGGCGGAACTTGATCCTGATAAGCCCGTGTTGGTTGCCGCCTGCGACAACACGCATTTGTACGACTCGAAAAAGCTTGCTCGACTCACCGTCGATTCGAGCATCGATTGCCTGATCTGGACCTATCGTCACGACTGCCGCGTGTTGCAAAAACCGGAAGCCCATGGCTGGGTAAGAACCCGCGGCAATTCGAGTGATGTGGAGGCGGTGTCCTGCAAGAGAACTGTCTCCGCGACGCCGCTGGACGATCACGCCGTGAGCGGCTGTTTTTGGTTTCGCACGGCGCAAAGCATGATCGACGGCATCGACTCGCTGGTTGCCTCGGATCAGCGAGTGAACAACGAGTTCTATCTCGACGTCGTGCCGAACATGCTGATTGCCGATCGACGGCGCGTCGCGGTGTTTGAGGTCGAAAAATACATTGGTTGGGGAACTCCGCATGAATTGGCAGATTACCAACGTTGGGAGCGATATTTTGCCACGCAGCGCTGTGAATTGGTCGGAAGTTAGCGAAACCGGCAAACAACTTCGACGGTTTCTGGTGGTCGGCGTGCTCTCGGTGCTCGTCGACCTCGCCGCGTACTCCGCGCTCAGAAACGGCCTGTCTGCCGGCACGAATCTGGCTAAGGCGATCTCGTATTTAGCCGGGGTCGTTGTCGGTTTTGTTCTCAACAAGCGATGGACCTTCGAGTCGGCCCGCAAGAACTGGGCCGAGCCGGCCAGCTATTTGGCGCTTTATGCGGTTACGCTCGGCGTCAACGTCGCTTGCAACTACGCCGTGCTCAAATTGCTCGGAATGGATCACTGGCTGATTGCCTACCTGGCGGCGACCGGCGTGACGACCGTGCTCAACTTCCTTGGGATGCGTGCGGTCACTTTTCGTCGTGGAATCGCTGACCGCCGCGAGGCACATGCCGTGTCCACCGAACGTGTCCGCTTGACGAGGCGAAAGGCCGGCTGATGATCGAGGGGGCAATGCCTCATTGGCGCGCCCCCGAAGCGATCCGAGTCGAATTGCACCCGCTGCACTATTTTCCGAGATTCGACTTCTTATGCTCATTATCCAACATCGCGTTAACACGATTGAACAATTGCGAAACACGCCCGTCGAATACGGTGTCGAACTGGATCTCCGCGATCAAGGCGATCGCCTGATCTTGCAGCACGATCCCTTCAAGGAGGGACAAGATTTTGAGGAGTACCTGCACTATTATCATCACGGACTGATGATCTTGAACATCAAGAGCGAGCGCATTGAACATCGCGTGCTGGAAATAATTCAGGCCGCGGGCGTCCGCGAATATTTCTTCCTGGATAGTTCGTTTCCAATGATTCGGACGCTGGTTGGAGTTGGCGAGCATCGTGTCGCCGTGCGGTTCTCGGAGTTCGAGCCGATCGAAAACGCCCTCGCCTTGGCCGGGCAAGTCGACTGGGTGTGGATCGACTGCTTCACAAAAATGCCGCTCGACGACAGCACCTACGATCTGCTTAAGAAACACTTCAGACTGTGCGCTGTTTCGCCAGAACTGCAAGGCCGTGATGTGGCCACGATTGCCGACTATCGAGATCAGTTGGGCCGTTATCCGATGGATGCGGTCTGCACCAAACGTCCCGATCTGTGGCAATTCAAGACTGCCGTGTAATTCATCACGCGATACAGCCGCCACGCCTGTCCGTGTTCGCCCGCCCGAATCCTTTCAGCCGTTTTTTGGGAGCATCTTTGCCTCGGCCGCCTGGCGGGGTATCATGGGCGCCTCATTTCCGCGAGCTGGCAGACGAGCGTTTCAAGCAGCGGCCATGATTGCAATCGTCAGCACTTATTGAGTAGGACCAAGCATGTCGTCGTTCGATTCACGCCGCAAGAAACTCAACAAACTGATCGAGCAGGCTGGTGCCGATGCGTTGTTGGTGACCAACTTCACAAATGTCACCTACTTGACCGGGTTCACCGGCGATGACAGCTATCTGCTCGCGTCGGCCGACGCCCACGTGCTGGTGAGCGACGGGCGTTACACGACGCAGCTTGAAGAAGAGTGCCCGGGCCTGAAACTGGAAATCCGCGAACCGGGCAAAAAGATGCTGCCCGTGGTTGCGCGAATCGTTGAGCGGGCGAAGATCAAGCGGTTGGGGCTGGAGGGCGCTTCGGCGACGCTTTCGCTGAAGGAGTCGTTGACTGAAATTCTTCCCAACGTTGAGTTGCTGACGACGGACGGCCTGGTCGAGCGGCTTCGCCTGGTAAAGGACAAGGGCGAGATCGAAGCGACACGCGTGGCGTGCCAGCAGGCGCGACGCGCGTACGAGGTGGTTCGCGCGACTATCACGCCCGACATGACGGAACTCGACGTCGCGGCGGAACTAGAGTATCGCGCGCGGCGTTTTGGGGCAAAGGCGTTGAGCTTTCCCCCCATCGTGGCCGTCGGCCAGCGTGCGGCGTTGCCGCATGCCCGTCCCACCCAGCGACGAATCGGCGACGACGACTTCATGCTGGTCGATTGGGGGGCCAACTCCGGACAGTACATGAGCGACTTGACGCGAGTTCTGGTGACCGGTAGAATTTCCCCCAAACTCCGGAAGATATATGGAGTTGTGCTAAAGGCCCAGCTTGCCGCAATTGACGCGGTTGGGCTTGGCAAGACATGTGAGCAGGTGGACCGCGTCGCGCGGAACATCATCAGCCGAGCCGGCATGGGCGATGCGTTTGGGCATGGCCTGGGCCACGGAATCGGATTGGAGATTCACGAAGCACCCCGGTTGGCGGTGGGCCAGAAAACCAGGTTGCAGCCGGGCATGATCGTGACAGTCGAGCCGGGCGTGTATTTGCCGGGGTGGGGTGGGGTGCGAATCGAGGACGATGTATTGGTAACGCGTACGGGCTGCGAAGTTCTCTCCGACGTGCCAAAGCAGTTGGACGATTGCGTCCTGGAGTCGTAGTAGCTGGACGACCACCTTGGACGTTATGAGGGGGCCATGCCCAGGCTGTCCTGGGTGTTGGATCCGGTCGTCGAAATTGCCTTGGAAGGAACAGTATTCGTAGCGGCCTTCATTGAACGAAGCACTTGCAAGGAGATAGGCATGTCGTCGAATACTGGTGCTGGATCCGGCTCCAACGACGTCTTCGATGTCCGCAAGGTGCGTCGCTTCATCGAGTTGATGAACGAGCACGAGCTTTCGGAAATCGACTTACGCCAGGCGGACCAGCGGATACGGCTGCGCCGTGGTCCGGAAACGGTCACGGTGGCGGCGACGCCGCCCGTAGTCATGCCAGCGACGGGTGGCGGGGCTTTCCATGCGGCTGGCGGCGCGACGCCCCCCAACGTCAAACCGGCGGGCGCGGTCGATGAGAGCTCTGCGGTGTTGATCAAAAGTCCCATGGTGGGAACGTTCTATACCGCAGCGACACCCGAATCGCCAGCATTCGTGAAAGTCGGCGACCAGGTGGGGCCGGAAACTACCATTTGCATTGTGGAAGCGATGAAAGTTTTCAACGAGATACCGGCGGAGTGCTCGGGCAAGATCGTGGCGGTGCTGGTGCAAACTGGCGATCCGGTGGAATTTGGGCAGCCATTATTCCGCGTCGAGCCACCAGGTTGATTCGCGTATCACGCCATCGGAGCAGCAGGATGCGATGATCGCCAGTTACTTCCGCGAATCGATCGGCCGCGTTCTTTCCGGATCACAAACCTTTCACTCTACAACCCCATCTCTGCACGGCGATGTACCA
>JAKEGR010000338.1 GCA_022615465.1 Planctomycetota bacterium
CCGGCTCGGCGTCGCACTCCTGGTCGTGGTGCTCGGGGTGACGGCGTTTCGAGCAATGTAACATGAGCGGAGCGCGGCTGTCCTCAGCCGCAGCACTCTCGAATTGTATGCGACGTTGGCTGGCCCCGAAGCCCTCACGGCTCGCAACGCGCCGTGGCTGGAGACAGCCGCGCTCCGAGTTGGTTTCGGCTTTTCTTCGTTGTGTTCTGTGAATGCCACCAAAGGCAAAATCCTCGTCATCCGCGGCGGCGCGATTGGAGATTTCATTCTCACGCTTCCAGCGATCGCAGCCTTGCGAAGACAATTTCCCGAAGCGCATCTCGAAGTGCTTGGCTACCAGCCCATCACGCAACTCGCGCTGGCGGGCGGGCTCGTGGACCGCGTGCAGCCGATCGAGGCTCGCGGGTTGGCTGGATTCTTTGCCCGCAACGGCGAACTCGCGCCCGACCTCGTGGATTATTTTTCCGAGTTTGATTTGATCGTCTCCTATCTCTACGACCCGGACGAGATTTTCAGAAGCAACGTTGGCCGTTGTTGTCACGGCCGGTTCGTCGTCGGACCGCATCGCCCGGATGAAACAGAGAAAATCCACGCCACCAAGGTTTACCTGAAACCCTTGGAACGGCTGGCCGTATTCGAAGCCGACGCTGTGCCGCGCCTTTCTGTCAACTCTCAACCTTCAACTCTCAACCAACTTGCCCTCCACCCCGGCAGCGGTAGCGAAAGAAAAAACTGGCCTGAGGAAAAATGGGCCGAATTGTTACGGCGCTTGGTCAATTCCACTGACCTGAATTTGCTCCTGGTAGGTGGTGAAGCCGAGGGCGAGCGCCTTCGCAGGCTGGCTACTCCCGCATTGGCACCGCCGCGAGTCAGCGTCGCTCAAAGTTTGCCGCTCGATGACCTCGCCGCCCGATTGCAGTCGTGCGTCGCCTTCGTGGGGCACGACTCGGGGATCACGCACCTCGCTTCGGCTTTGGGGTTGCCCACTCTCGTGCTGTGGGCAGACACAATCGAGGAAGTCTGGCGTCCGCAGGGGCACGGCGTGGTGATCTTGAAGGAGAGTTCCGGATTGGAAGCACTGAGCGTTGAGCGCGTGGCGAACGAACTCACGAAGATGCTCCCCGTTTAACCCGCGTTGTTCGGAGCGACAACGACTTCAATTCTCTTACCACGGAGTTCTGTCACCAGGTCCGCCGGCGCTCTTTGTTCGAGGCCGGCGCGCGAGCTACGTCCTCGATCACGACCTGAACTTGATCGTGAGAATATTCCCGCGCTATCAGCTTGTGACGATTCCCCACGCCGGCTAGCTCCATGCCGACGCGCCAGAGGAATTCGTGGCGCTAGTGCGCGATTTCCTAACGGTCTAGGTGCACCGGCACGCGGGGCCGTTACTTCTTCCGCTTTGGCGGGGCGTGGATGGCTTCTCCGTGCAGGGCGTGGGCGGCTTCCATCCAGGCTTCCGAGAACGTCGGGTGGGCGTGGATGGTGCGGCCAAGTTCGGTCACGGTCAGTTCGGCCCGGATCGCGGTCGCAGCTTCGGCCACCAACTCGGTCGCGTGCGAGCCGACGACGGCGGCGCCGAGCAACTGGTCGCTCTTCGCGTCCGCAATCCATTTAACGAAACCGGTCGTCTCGCCCACGGAGATGGCGCGACCCAGACCCGCAAAGGCGAACTTGCCTGTCCTGACCTCACGTCCCTGTTTCTTCGCGTCTTCCTCGCTTAAGCCGGCCGTGCCGACTTCGGGGACGGTAAAGATCACATTCGGAACGATGGCCTCGTATTTGCGCAGCTTCTGGCCGCAGGCATTGTCGGCGGCAATAATCGCTTGCGAGGTCGCGTTGTGCGCCAGTTGGATGCGGCCGTTGACGTCGCCGATGGCGAAAATGCCGGCCACGTTGGTCCGGCCAAAATCATCCACCGTGACGAACCCGCGCTCGTCGAGCTTCAAGCCGGCATTCTCGGGCTTCAGGCCGTCCGTTACCGGCTTGCGCCCGATCGCAGACAGCAGCAACTCCGCCTCCACGGTTCCGTCGCCACACTTCCCGCGCACCGCCTTGTTGTCGGCGGTGATGTTCTCCATCGCCTTGCCCGTCAGCACGCGAATGTTTAGCTCCTTTTCCATGTGGGCGCGGACCGTGCGCCGCACGTCGCCGTCGAGCAGCAGCAGGATGTCTTCGAGCAACTCAACGATCGTCACTTTCACGCCCAACTGCGCGGCCATACAGGCCAACTCGCAACCGATGAAACCGCCGCCGAGCACAATCATGGTCTCCGGCAGCTTGTCCATGTCGAGAAACGCGCGGCTCTCGACGACGCGCGCGTGTTTCGGCAGGAACCCCGGCATGACGGAGGTCGAGCCGGTGGCGATGATGGTCTTCTTGGCGCCGATCAACGTCGTCCCACCCTGCGAAGCAATCTCAATCGTGTCGCGAGTCTTGAACGAGGCGGTCCCGGCGAACTGTTTCACGCCGTTGGCGGCGAGCAACTGTTTCACGCCGTTGCGCAGTGTGCCGACGGCCTGGTTCTTGTGCGCGATCATGACGGCATAGTCCACCGTTGCGCCCTTCACGCTGATGCCGAACGCCTCGGCGTGCTTGATGCTGGCGAACACGTGGCTGGCGGCGATGAGCGCCTTGGTGGGGATGCAACCCCAGTTCAGGCAGGTGCCGCCGAGTTGTTCCTTTTCAATAATCGCGACCGACGCGCCCCGTTGCGCGGCGCGGATGGCGGCGGGATAACCGCCCGGTCCGGCTCCGATGACGACGATATCAAAAGTATCCATAGTTAGTTGTTCTCCGTTTTGAGTTTTGATTGAGCTTCAGTGATGAGGGAAACCAGTCGGGCTTTGCGCCCGGGCGGCTGGTCGGCGGCCGGCCAGAGTTCGTTCAGTGTTTGGCCGAGTGGTTTGGGCGAGGCAAGACCCTCCACCGCAGCAGCCGCGCCGAGTGCGAAACGCCGCGGCCGGACGCCGGCGTCGAGCGCGAGACGCATCG
>JAKEGR010000339.1 GCA_022615465.1 Planctomycetota bacterium
CTTCTTGAACGTGACAGACGGCTTGCCGCCGTTGAGGGCGAGCGTTTCGGACTTCACGGCGGTCGCCGGTCCCTGTGCGTTGGCAAGCGATCTCGAGCTCCCGAGATACAGGCCGGCCGCCAAAATGCCGGTCGATTTGAGAAACTCTCGTCGTCCGGAATGCGGGTTCGCATCATTCGTTTGCCGTTGCATGGTAAGAAACCTCCAAAACTGAAAAAATAAGGGGGCAAAGTGCGTCGGCGTCAAGCCGGAGGAAGGCAGCAGTCATGTCGAACATCTATGGCAATTCCGATGTTACCCCCACGAAGTCCAAAAGACCACAAGCTCGGTTGGAAGCTTTTCTCACGGAAGCCGAGAGACCCCGGCAACATCCGTTGCCTCCCGCGAGATATTCATGTCGCCATGTGCGGAAAGTGAGAAAAAGGTTTCATCTTCGAGGACTTTTTCCCCAAGAAATGCCCGCGAATTGCAGACTCAAGTCGGTTTCCGGACGACAACTCGCTAGAATTGTTCGTGGAGATGTAATAAAACCTCATTTGTCGAAATCGTTGTCCGCCGTGGGATTCCTGAAAGCGGGGGCTTTTTGGTTTGATACCGCAATTGTTTCCAGTCTGTTCGGCCCGTTGGGGCCGTGAGATCATTGCTATTTGCTACCCGTTTGTCGATGAATAACCGTGCTGCTTGTCCCACGTTTGTCCTCCACTGCGCTCATGTGAGCGACCTGGGGATGCGCCGCCTCAATAATCAGGATGCGGTCGCAGTGGTGATCACCGACGATCCGGACACTTGGGCCGCTCGCGGGCATCTGCTCATGGTAGCCGATGGCATGGGTGCCCACGCAGCCGGCGAACTGGCCAGCAAGCTGGCGGTCGACAACATTCCCCACACCTATTTCAAACTCCGCGATCTTCTTCCGCCGGCGGCGCTGCGGCAAGCGATCCGCGATGCCAATGCCGTTGTCTATGCCAAGGGGCAAAGTAATATCGGCTTTCAAGGCATGGGCACCACGTGTAGTTGCCTGGTCCTTCTGCCCCAAGGGGCGCTGGTGGCCCACATCGGCGATAGCCGCGTCTATCGACTGCACGGCGCCGTTCTCGAACAACTCACGTTTGATCATAGCCTCGTGTGGGAGATGGCAGCCGCCAGTCGCATGGCGGAGGAGGATCTGCCTTCATTCATTCCCAAGAACGTGATCACGCGATCGCTTGGCCCACATCCGACTGTCAACGTTGATCTGGAAGGGCCGTACCACATTGCCGCGGGCGATGTATTGCTCCTCTGCAGCGACGGTCTCAGCGGCCAGGTATCCGACGAGGAGATCGGTGCGATTCTTGGCTGCCTGCCGCCCGATGAAGCCGTGAAGTCCTTCGTTGACCTCGCGAATCTTCGTGGTGGACCAGACAATATCTCCATCATCGTGGCTCAGGTCGCCGGCAGCGGCTTGCCCGAGGAAGCAACCGTGAGCGAGACCAGCGTCGATCCACCCGGCGATCGGCGCTCTCAACTACTCACCGCGGCGTGGTGGCTTGCTGCCGGAGCTTCGCTTGGCGTGCTGGCTTACGGTCTTGCGAACCGCTTTTGGGCTGGTGCTGTCGCGGCCCTGATGACTTTCATCGGTTCGCTTGTTGGGGCCAAGGTGTGCCGACAACAGCCAGCCACGACAAGGCTCCCGCCTGGAATGATCGGTGGTCCCTATGGAAACGGTCCCTATCGCAAAGCCGATTGTGCCCCCAACCGCCAGGTGGTCGATGCCCTGGCCGAGGTGGCGGATCAACTGCGGGGTCTTACTGAATCCGAGACCAACGACCGGTCGATCCATTGGCAGGTGTTCGACGAAGCCCGCCAGCAGGCAACCGCGGCGGCGGATGCCGGCGACTTTGCCACGGCCATCCGACACCATTGCCGTTCCATGCGTGATGTGATGCAGCAACTCGCTGATCACAACGCGACATGATCGACGACACGGCCTGCTAGCATCGATCCGGCGAGAACGCGCCGAAAGGCGGCTGAATCGAAGGGAGCCACTACAACCATCGCCACGCTACCACGGCCATGACCCCCGCCATCGCAGTAATTGTGGCGCGGTATTCCCGATTGGCCATCCATTGCGGTAGCCTCCAGCTTTCAAAAACGTGTCTTGGCCACCGCGTGGGAAGAAATCGCGGAGTCGAACGCGCATAGGCCAGCCATTGCTCGCCGAAGGCCTGCGACAAGACGCGTTCCTCTTGCCGCACCTTGAGGACATACAGAATAGCGAAAGGCCCAATCGCAAACCAAATATTCTCGGCATCGTCAATGAGCGCGCAGAATCCCAGCAGCAGCAAGAAAGAGCCGATGTAGAGCGGATTTCGGACAATGCCGTAGGGGCCAGTTGTCGTCAGTTGGGTGCGTTTATGCAGGATGCCAGCCGCCCAAGAACGTACCGACAACCCGGCAATCACCAGTCCGAGACCGAGGATCCCCATCGCGTCATGGATGTCGAACGGATTATGCGGCCGGACGCCCGTAAGAACGTCTTCGAGGATCAATGCGACGAATACCAGTACGGAAATCCGCACGCGATTACGCACAACCAGTTTGACAAATTTTTGCCAGCGTGTGTCCATTGGTACCAACTACGGGGTCACGGGAATGATTCGATGAATGCTGATTGCAACACCCGCAGGCCGCTAGCATGTGGTTATCGGTTCAGCACATCTCTCTATCGGCTTGCCCGGAACGTGTCAACATAACGAATCCTTGATATTCATGCTTGCATGGCTGATTATTTGACCGCCTGCTAGCATGGCCAGGCGTTTGGATTGCAGTGTGTGGGTCACTGGTCGCTCCAGGGAAGAACCGGCCACTCAGTCCTTCTCGCAACTGTTCTAGGCTGCCGTGGGCCGACTAGATAGATTGACACCCTTGGGCGGCGCTGGTTCCCCGCTGGTGGTCGCCCTCGGAATCTCGTTGACGATCATTCATGCGCATCCTCACTCGCTACGTGCTGTTCGATCTGTTGAAGGTCTTC
>JAKEGR010000340.1 GCA_022615465.1 Planctomycetota bacterium
AGCCGCACGAGTTGCCACGGTCCGAGTCGCCCGACGAAATGCTGAGCATCCGTCGGCGTAACGTCCGGGCGGGTCGATGACGTAAGGTTCGATAGCGTTTCGACAGTAGCCATGGGACATCAAAGTTGCGGAAGAGATTGTGACAGGCCGCGGCGCGCGATGGGAGCACCGCCAACGCGTCGTCCGTCAGCAAGCCGGTGCGGCGCAGCAGGCGGGGCACCTCCGGAAGCTGGGTCACCCACCGCGACTCAAGGCGGCGGCCTGGCTTACGCTCCAGTTCTATCGAATGGATCGGTCCTGCCGGCTACGAAAAGTAAGAACGGCCTCCGCTGCCGGCACAATTTGCCATCGCGCGCAGTTTTGGGAGAAAAGGATCAAGTCTGGCGAGGCGTTATCTCGTCAGGCACCGATGTAGCGTGCATGCATGGTGCGGGCGATCGAAATATCGTCGGTGCCGCTCACGATTGTCCGACCATCCTGAAAGACGGTCAGCACAAACCGATCGACTTCCAGCCGCAATAGATACGGATTGCGGACAACGCTACCAACGCCAGCAAGTCGGATCGCCAGATCATCAAGAGACAAGGCGGCTCCCGCTGGCGCGCTGAGCTGCACGGCATTTCGCCCGCAAAGCACGGCCGATGAGCTGCCTCGCTCGCCCGAAAGCCATGCGAACTCATGATGCTTGCACGCGCGGCAATCGCCACTCTCACGGAGTCGCGAAAGTGCCACGGCGCGGATCTCGTTTCCCCACAAGTCGAAGATCAGCAGCCGCCGATTGATCGCTTCGCGATGGCCGCTCAGGATCTTGATCGCTTCGTTGGCCTCGAACGACCCAATGACGCCAGCGACCGAACCCAAGATGCCGGCAGTATCGCAGGTCGGTGTCGTTCCTGGCGTCGGCGCATCCGCCATCAAACAGGCCAGGCACGCGGTCTCCCCGGGCAGAATCGTCATCGTCTGCCCCTCGGCCCCAATGCAACCGCCATACACCCACGGTTTCTCGTTCTTCACGGCGAAATCGTTTACAAGGAACCGCGTTGCAAAATTGTCGGTGCCGTCGACAATCACATCGATGTCGCCGGCCAAAACCACGATATTCCCAGGCGTCACATCGGCCACTACCGGCTCGATAACCACCTGCGAATTGATCCGCCGCAATTGATTCGCCGCGGCAATCGCCTTTGGAAGCCCTTCGGCCGCATCCTGCTCGTCAAAGAGCATTTGTCGCTGTAGATTGTTGAACTCGACGAAATCGCGATCCACAATCCGCACGAACCCCGCGCCCGCGCGTACCAGCGCATTCGCAATCACCGACCCCAGCGCACCACAACCGCACACCAGCGCGCGCCCCTCGCCGAGACGCCGTTGCCCCTCCGCGCCCAACGGCATAAACCGCACCTGGCGGTCGTATCGATTGGAGATGTCGTCGTCCATTGCTGTGCGATATCTGCTTGTTCCCTCACCCCGCCCTCTCCCAGCGGGAGAGCGGAAAGGTGAAAAAAATGTTTTTCCCGTGATCCTTACACCACATATCCTGCCAGATTCCATTGAATCGCCATATCCCGCTGCAAGGCGTCGCACGCGGCCCGGGCAACTGCCAGCGATCCATAGGGACCGCTCAACCGCTCGGCAATCACCGGCCCACAAGCAGTAAGCCGTTTAGACACTCGATCGGTATTCGTGACATCGCGCCCCATCACGAAGACACTGCTACAGCCAGGCGGACAAGGCGCCTCGCCCGCAACCAACTTCCGCATCGCCAGCAAACCTCTCGGGGCCGCGGCGCCATGATTCAACCCCACTTCTGGTTCCACCGTCATCAACACAGCCGGCCATCGGCTCAGGCGTAGGAGAGTCTCGTCGCTCGCCTCGTCGTCGGCCAGTTCGGCTATCAAGCATACGCCCTCACGGCTGGCGGATTCACATAACTCGTCGCCCGGATTCGCCGCCATCATCACCAGCCGCTCACGTCGCCACGCTGACAAATCAGAATCACCAACCTCCGCTGGCCGCGTGCCGCGAACAACCCATCGCCGCCCATCCAGCACGAAGCTCGTCCCCCGCACGGCCAGCCGGCGAATCCCCAGCATCCCGTGATATTCGGCAACAACGCGCTGTCCCTCGCGTGCTTCGATATCCGCTTCGTAGTAATGCGGCAAGTCTGGTGACCAGGTGCATGGATCGGGCACAACCGCCTCGGCCAGCGCCGTCGGACCCGGCCCCAAATCGCGAAAGACTATCTCCGCGGCGAGCGTCCGCGCATGCCTGCAAAACGGTCCACGCATTCGTCCTCTGAGTACGATGTGACCCCCGGTCGACACCTTGGGATGCTGCGCATACACACGGGCTTCGACATTCGTCACCGCCCCTACAAACATCTCGATCCAACCTGGCATCACGGCGACGATTCCTTCAACGTAGCATCCCGGGCGAACTCCCGCGCCAAAAACCGCCCCGTGATCGATTCCTGGCAGTCAGCAATGTGTTCGGGCGTGCCAAACGCCACCACCCGCCCTCCATCGTCTGCCGCCCCCGGGCCCAAGTCAATCAAGTAATCGGCGGCCTTCATGAGTTGTAGGTTGTGCTCGACGACCACCAGCGAATGGCCGACTTCCAACAACGCGTCAAAACAATCCACGAGTTGCACAATGTCCGAAAAGTGCAACCCAGTCGTCGGTTCATCAAGCAGGAACAAGGTTCTTCCCTGCCGCTTCACCGACAAATACGCGGCCAGCTTCAGCCGCTGCGCCTCGCCGCCCGAGAGTGTCGTCGCCGGCTGGCCCAGCCGCAAGTAATCGAGACCAACATCAAGCAGGTGCTTCACTTTCGCCTGCACCCTGCGGTGCCCTCGGAAAAACGTAAACGCTTCCCGGGCCGTCATCGACAGCACCTCGGCGATATCGAGGCCGCGATATTTCACCCCCAACACCTCACGGCGATAACGCCGGCCGCCACATTCATTGCACTTCATGTACACGTCCGCCATGAACTGCATGTCGATCGCGTGGTAGCCGTCTCCCTGGCAGGATTCGCACCGCCCGCCGGCAACATTAAAGCTGAAATGGCTTATCCCAAAACCTTTCGCCCGAGCCTCGGGCTGGTCGGCAAATAATTCGCGAATCGGATCGAATGCTTTGATATAGGTTGCCGGATTCGACCGCGGTGACCGGCCAATCGCTGTTTGGTCAATGAGGGCTGCTTCTTCGATTTGTCCGGTGCCGAGCACGTCATCATATTCGAGCGGCGTCGGCAATCGCGCGGGATCCGTGTCTTTCTGCAGCCGTCGCACAAGTGCTGGATAGAGCGTCTTTTGCATGAGGGTACTCTTTCCAGCGCCACTGACACCCGTCACCAGGCACAGCACGCCGAGCGGAAACTCGACAGAGAGATTCCGCAGGTTGTTTCCGCGGGCGCCGAGCAGCTTCACCCAGCCATGATTGGTCTGGCGCCGCGGGCCACCGCCCAGCCGTCGCCGCCCGGCGAGCCAATCGCCCGTGCGGCTTTCCTTGCAGGCTTCCATTTCGGCAGGCGTCCCCTGGAAGACGATACGCCCCCCGTCTTCACCCGCCCCGGGACCAATTTCGACGGTCCAATCCGCGCGACGAATGATCGCTTCCTCATGTTCGACAACGACCACCGTATTTCCGCGGCGCCGCAGCCCTTGGATCGCCGTGGCAAGCGACTCGACATCGGCTGGATGCAGTCCCACAGAAGGTTCATCGAGCACATACAGCATGTCCACCAGGCTCGACCCAAGCGTCGCCGTCAGCGCGACGCGCTGTGATTCGCCGCCGCTCAAGGTTCGCAACGACCGATCGAGGGTCAAATAACCGACTCCCACGTCACACAGATATGCCAATCGATCGCGCACCTCATTCACAAGCGGCCGGCCAAACTTCTCCTGCCATGCCGGAAGTGCAAGTTGCTCGAACCAATCTCGCGCATCGCGAATCTTCAGACGGCACATTTCGGCGATGTTCTTGCCTCCCACATGAGTGGCCAGTGCCTCGGGCCGCAGCCTGGCCCCGCCGCATGCCTGGCATGGATAATAAGACCGCCATCGCGCCAGAAACACCCGCAGGTGCATCTTGTATTTCCGCCGCTCGAGCCAGCGGAAGAAACCGTCCAGCCCACCGAAGTCGCGTTCCGGAACACCTGCCTCAATGATTTGGAGATGCCTCTTTTCGAGTTGTGAGAAAGGGATGTCCAGTGGCAGGCCATAATCCTCTGCCAGTGCCAAAAGTTCTTCAAGCTCATGCGCGTAGGCCGGCGTGTTCCACGGAGCGATCGCCCCCTCGCGAATCGTCTTCAACGGATCGGGCACCACGCGTTCCATGTCGGTGGCCACCACATTGCCAAATCCCTCGCAAAGCAAGCAAGCTCCCAGCGGACGGTTGAAATCGAACAATTGCGGCTCCGGCTCGGGATAATCGATGCCACAAGAATCACACCGCAACGCCGTGCTGAACGCGAACCTCCGCCAGCGTCGGCCGTCGATGTCGAGAAGGCTTTCCCCCGCTTCGGTTTCAGCCAACACCACCCCCACCCCCTGCCCCGCCGCAAACGCCCCCTCCAACGAATCGCGGAGCCGGTCGGCCGACGCATCCCCTGTCGTCAGTCGATCAAGAACGATGGTGACACGTTGGCCTGCAATCAACCGTCCGGCCAGCTTCGGCTCCAGTGACTCGGTACCCTCCCCAACAACCGCCCTTACGTACCCCGCTTCGACGAGATGATCCAGCCACCGCTCCACCGGCTCATCCGCGGGCACGGTGGTATCGAAGCCCACCATCAGCCGCTTGCCCACTGGAATCTGCCGCACCGCATCGGCCGTGATTTCCGGAGTGTCTCGCCGTACGGGGCGTCCGCACTGGTAACAGATCACCTCACCCACACGGGCAAACAACAGACTGAGGTAGTCGTTCACCTCGGTCGTCGTGCCCACGGTTGCCCGATTTGACCGGCTCGGGTTCTTGTGAGTCACCGCAATGGCTGGCGGGATGCCTTCGATCCGCGTCGCCTCGGGTTTGTCAAGCTGCTCCAAGAACTGCCGTGTGTGCGCGGAGAAGCTCTCGATGTAGCGTCGCTGTCCCTCGGCATATAATGTGTCGAGAGCGAGGCTTGTTTTGCCGCTTCCAGACACACCGCAAAACACGATCAACCGTCGGTACGGCAAATCGAGATCGATGTGGCGCAAATTATTGACCGCCACGCCGCGCAGCTCGATGAATCGCTCGCTCAAAGGGACCGCTCCTGGCGATATGAACCGTGTGGATCGAATCTTTGATGGTAGGTGATTGCCTCGCCTCCCGCCAGCCGCGTCACTCAGCCCCCCTGCCGCGACCGCCGTGGGCTTTGGTATAATTCTGGCGTCAAGCCTATTGGCAAAATGAGACCACCACGTTCCTGTACCCGATGGCACACTACCGTAAGTCGGCCAATCCATTCTACGTACTGCTGCTTTTAGCCGGCATTGCATTCGCCATCACGGCCACGGCCTACGGTGTGATGGCCTTTCGCGAATCGCGCGCTGGCGGGCAAGCGAACGTGGCCGAAGAACCACATCCGCTGATCGCCTGGATGAGCCGCCACGGCGACGCCGCCCTTCTTACTGAATTGGGATTCCTTGCCGCATTCACAATCGGCGCCATTGGAACGGACCAATTCTGGCAACGCCGCGCGAAAAGGTGAACCCCGTGGCCAGGCAATCCCTCGAACACCAAATCGCCGAACTCCGCGACATCATCCGCGGACACGACCGACACTACTACGTCGACAACGCGCCGACGATTTCCGATCTCGAGTATGACCGGCTCGTGACGCAACTCAAAGAAGTCGAGGCGGCTCATCCCGAACTCGTCACCCCCGACAGCCCCACGCAGCGAGTCGGCGACGCATCGGTTGACGAACTCCAGCCTGTCGTCCACCGCGTGCCGATGCTTTCGATCGACAACACCTACAGTGAAGCGGAACTGCGGCAGTACGGCACGCGAATCAGCAAACTGCTTCCAGGTGAAACCATTGAGTGGGTGGTCGAGTTGAAGATCGATGGTGTGGCCGTAGCCATCACCTACGAAAACGGCCGCCTGGCACGCGGCGCCACGCGCGGCGACGGGCGTACCGGCGACGACATCACCCACAACCTCCGCACCGTGCTCGGCGTGCCATTGCGACTCTACGGCCGCGATGTACCCGAGTTCCTTGAGATCCGCGGCGAAGTTTATATCCGCAACAGCGATCTGGTGAGAATTAATGAACAACGAGCCGGCGGCGGCGAATCGCCGTTTGCCAACACACGGAATCTCGCCGCAGGCACGATCAAACTCCTCGATCCGCGTCTTTGCGCCGAGCGCAAGCTCCGCGTGTTTTGCCATGGCATCGGCGACACCCACGGCATCCGTTCTGCCACGCACATGGATTTCCTCGCGGAAATCGCCGGTTACGGACTGGCCGCCACACCTCATGTCCATTCGTTCGAATCCTTCGATGCGGCCATCGAACGCTGCCACGCGCTCACCGAACAGCTCCACGAGCTTGATTTCGAAGTCGATGGCTTCGTGCTCAAGGTAAACGATTTCACCCAACGCGATCGGCTTGGCAGCACGAGCAAAAGCCCTCGCTGGCTGGTGGCCTACAAGTTCGAGAAATACGAAGCCACCACCCGGCTCAACGAAATCCGTGTCCAAGTCGGCAAGACGGGCACGATCACGCCGGTTGCAGAACTTGAGCCGGTCCAACTTGCCGGCACGACTGTCAGTCGCGCGAGTCTCCATAACGCCGACGAAATCGCTCGCAAGGACATCCGCGTCGGCGATCTGGTCGTCGTCGAAAAGGCGGGCAAGATCATCCCGCACCTCGTCCGCGTCGA
>JAKEGR010000341.1 GCA_022615465.1 Planctomycetota bacterium
CTCAACGTTTGGGAGCCGAGCAGCACGTGGATGCCGAACGCCCGCCCTTGGCGCACCAAACGGTCGAGGAGCAATGCGGCATCCTGCGAAAGCTTGTCGTCCTCCACGAACAACTCTTGGAACTCATCAACAACCAGCAGCACGCGGGGCATGGGTTCGTTCGGCCGGGCATCGCGAAAATCGGGCACATCCTGTACGCCCGCGGCGCGAAACAGATCGCCTCGGCGGTGCAACTCCGCATCGAGCCGCTCCAGTACGCTCATGCCGAATTCGCGCTCGCTCTCGATGGCGATGACGCGGGCGTGGGGCAAGTGGTGCGTGGCGTAGGTCTTGAACTCGACGCCCTTCTTGAAGTCGATAAGATAGAACTCGACCTCGTCGGGGCTGTAGTGCAAAGCCGTGTTGGTGATCAGGGCATGGAGCAACGTCGATTTGCCGGAACCTGTTTTGCCGCAAATCAGGACGTGCTGCGAAGTGCCGCGGCCCAACTGGATCGATTGCAACCGCATCGCCCCGGCCCGGCCGATCGGAACGATCAATTCCCGGCCGCTGTTCTGGCTCCAGTATTCATTTTCGGCGGGCGCGACCACCTCGAACGGCACTTCCACTTTCATCGAATCCTTCGCCGTCCGGCCGGCGGCGCGCACAACTTCGTTAAACCGTTCCGCCGAAGGCGGACGATCGAGCAGCAGCGTCATGTGCTCGAACGCGGGATAACGCCACCGAAAGCGTTGTTCGCGCGGTTGCCAATCCAGATGCACGGCGTTGGCCAGCAAATCGTTCAGTTCGAAATCGTTGGGTAATCGCTGTTTGCGGTCCACGCTCAGGATCGTGTAGACACCGCACCGAGGCCCGCTGGTTGCAATGCTCACCAATTTGCGCGCCGCCGACTCGCTGCAATTCGCCGGAAAGTTTGCAACGACCAGCACCTGAAACGGCTCGGCCACTTCGCCCGCCCGCTCGTTGTACTCGGCAATCGTGGCAAATTCATTACGCAGGTACTTCTGCAGCACGGTCTCCATGTGGGCCGTCAGCCGCGTGAGTTGATCTTCAATCTGCTTGCTGTCGGTCCAAATGCGACTGGCGATGAGCTGCTCGTCGTAGTCAGCCAGATGCATGAACGACGCGAAGTTCTCGCCCAGCCCGACCGGATCGAGAATCGTGAATCGCACCTTGCCAGCCGGCATCGCAGTCAGCATTCGCAACATGGCCAACTGCAACACCTCGATCGCTTGCCGCCGGCCTTCCTCCTCGGCCGTGACCACCAGCACGGGATGCTCATCCAGTGTCATCAGCGCCGGCAGAAGGATCCGCGTTTCCACCGGCCGCAACCGCTCGTCCCGCGGAATGCCGTGCTTGACGTTCGCCAATTCCAGGGTTACCTCGCCGAAGCGGAACGCTGTTGGCACCTCGATCGGCTGTGGCCACGTGGTGTAATCCGTCGTATCCCAATCGGGAAACAGCCGCTGACACTCGGTGTTCATGCCCTCCCATGCGTCGCGGAGCATGGCAAGCCCAGCGAACCAGCGACCGCGAAGCGTCTCCCACGCCCGATCATGTTCGGCCCGCAGAACGCGGCAACGCTCCTGGTATTGCTGCTCGTTGTCGGCCGCCCGACCATCGCGAGTTTCGGTGGCGCGCGCCAGGGCCGCATCATGCTTTTGCTTGATTTCCGCCAGCGAGTCCTCCAGGGTTTCGCGCAGCCTGGCAAGCCCTTGCGGAAATGTCTGTCCCGCGCGGCTGATCTCTGTTTCTTTCCAACGCTCCTTGGTGCTGACAACCGTCTGCAGCTTCTCGTCTGCCGCCGCGAGCTGCTGGTCCCGGTCGGCAACTAATGATTGCGATTCGCGCCGGCCGCGTTGGCGGGCCTCTTCCAATGCGACTTCAATCGCCTCGCGGGCCGCGGCCAGCCGCTGCCGAACTTCCTGGAACTGTTCCCCACTGCGCCGACGCGCCTTCGGCCACAGCCATGCCGCGAGGCCGCCATAGACTAGGCCCGCAAGCACCAGGCTCGCAGCCAGCCAGTTCCAGCCGTGCCAACCAAACACGATCCCGCTTAGGATGATCGCGACCAGCCACACCAGGGCGAACGCTCCGAACGGATTGCCCCCTTCGAACAGCCGGGGCAGCTTCTGATTCACGAGCGTCTCGGCCGCGCTGCGTACCGTGCCGGTCAATTCATTTACCCGGGCGACGGCCAGTTCGACGGGATCACCTCCGGTGGCCCAACCACGGGATGGAATCGCGTTAATCTCCGGCATTCGGCCAAGCTGTACGCGATGCGCTTTCTTATTCCCGGCGGGAGCATCCGCCCCGGTCGCCGATGCTTCTCCATCCTCGAGAGGGCGAAACTCTCGCCACTGATGGCGGAGCTTCATCACGGTGGTAACATCGTGTTCGAGAACGGCAAGTTCCCGGCTGCTCCGCTCAAGGTGCTTCACGGTTGCCAGGAAACGTTCCTTGGGCCTGCCTTGGATCGCCTCGAAAACGGCCTGCGTTTCCCAGCTCGCCTGCTGCTGCTCCGCCAGGGCGGCCTCGGTGACTCGCGAATGCTCCGACTCGACTCCTTGCCGCAAACCTTTGTACTCGTGCTGCGCGGCATCCCGCTGTTGCTCATACTGACGGCGGGTATCGGCAGTGTTTTTCTCGAACTCGGCCGTCGCGAGATCGCGATGCTCGGAGTTCTGCTGTTCGACCTCGCGGGCAGCCTTGTCGCGGGCCGCGGTCGCCTCGTTGAGGCCTTCGCTCAGGGCCGCACGGATCCGCTCCTCCTCTTGAGCGCGTTCATTGGCCAGCCGCTGCAAGTCCCGCAGCAACTCCAGTTGCCGAACGGTC
>JAKEGR010000054.1 GCA_022615465.1 Planctomycetota bacterium
GATGCGCCGGGCGTAACCGACGGAACTCCGGTCCGTAAAAGCGGAATCCTGATTGGCCGAGTGCACAAAGTCGAGTTCGCCAAAAACGGTGGCGTCATCGTCGAGGCGCAGATCGACGGCAACGTGAAGCTCTACCGCAACGAAGTCCCCCAGGTCAGCGGGTCGCTCTTGGGTGGCGACGTCGTGATCCAGTTCGTTCGTCAAGGCTCGGCGCCGACCATCGAGCGGGTGCCTGCGCCGGCGGGCAAGCCCGACCAATCGTCCGCCGAGGAAGCCGCGACGACCTTGACGGCGCAAATCACTCCGCCGCCGGCCGGCAAATCGCCCGCCCAATCGCCCGAGGGCCTGGAGGTCCAGCCCGGCGAGTTCATCGAGGGCACGGTCGCGCCGAATGCCTTCCAGGTCATTACCAACCTGGAAGGCGAGCTGAGCACGGCCGTCGGCGCCTTGAGTGCGGCGGGTGCCGAAGTGGGCAAGGTGGCCACCAATATCAACAAGATCCTGGAAAGCAACGACGATCAGATCAATCGTATCGTCAGCAAAACCGAGGAAGCCTTGGACGGCTTCCAGCGGGTTTTGGGCAACGTTGAGGACGTGTTGGGCGACGATGAAGTGCGCAATAACGTCAAATCCATGCTCCGCGACATGCCCGATTTGCTCAGCGACACCCGCACTACGGTCAACACGATTCGCACGACGGTCGAATCGGTGGACCGCAACTTGCGAAATCTGGAGGGCTTGACCGGCCCCTTGGGCGAAAAGGGCGAGGGCATGGTCACGCGCATCGACCAGACGATCGCGCGGCTGGATGACCTGTTGGGCGAGTTCTCCGACTTTGGACGCAAGCTGAACCAGGGCGAGGGATCGCTCGGAATGTTGATGCGCGATCCGGATCTCTATCAGCATCTCAACGCCGCGGCGCTCAACATCGAAAAGATCACCTGCGACATGCGGCCCATCCTGGCCGACGTGCGGGTGTTCACCGACAAGATCGCCCGCCATCCCGAGTCGCTGGGAATTCGCGGCGCGATCCAGCGTAGCCCAGGCACGAAGTAGGCGAAGGTTATTCTCGCGTGGCACCTAGCATCTTGCCAGTGCAATCGCCGTCTCCTTTCTTCCGTTGTGTCCTTTGTGTCTGCTATGTAGCTGGTCGTCAAGGGTGTTGTTGTGTTCGGTGGTTTTGGGAGTTGATGTCGTGCAGTCTGCTATTCGATCGTCGGCCGATTGTATGGCCGAGATCATTTGATTGTTTCGCAGGAGAGCGGACTAAACTTTGTGACGGGCAATCAGCCCAAGACACTACCAGTCGCGTTCTCGAACGAGCACCAACGGTTCAAGCTCCTTTTTCCATGAACACCACTTCGGTCCTGTTGCCGGCTACGCGAGCCGAACGGTCGCCACGGCGCAAGCCCTTATCTAGCTGGAGCCGGGGTGTCCGGTCGGCGGCTCACACCAGAGGGCGTTTCCTCGCGGCGCGCCACTTGGGCCTTGTGCCACATTCTCACTCCCAGCCGCCGCATGGCTGCCACCACGGCGATCTTCTTGTGCTTGGGATTTCGCTGGACGAGTCGCGTGTAGGCGGCATGATCGACGCCTTCCTGCCGGATTCTCGACCATACGGCCTGGCACAACACGCGCCGCACGCGCGAAGGACCCTGCCGTGTGATGTGGCCCTTGCGATCGCTGGCCGCTCCGCTTTCGTAACTGCGCGGCACCAACCCCAGGTAAGCACTGATTTGACGTCGGTTGGCAAAGCGCCCCAGATCGCCAATCTCCGTCAAGAACACCAACGCCGTCAACAGACCCACCCCTTGCAGTTTGACCAACTCGCTCAGCGCTTTGGCATAACGCGGCGCACCAGCCAGGCTTTCCAGGGTCTCATCCAGCCGCTCGGTTTCTGCCTGCAAGAACTCCCATTGCCGCAGCAGGCTGGCCAGCGTGGTGCGTACTCCGATTCCCACCGCCGGATCGCGCGTCAGCATCCGCAGCCAGGCCGAAGCCTTTTTCGTCCAAGCGCCTTTCAGGTGCTCAGGCCGAGTCAGGCGATTGCGCTTCAACAGGCCCTGGATTTGCGCCTTGATCAGGCCCCCTTTTTCGGCCGCATCCAACCGAGCTCGCACCAACTCTCGATCGTCGCGCGTCTGAACGTCCGGAATCCACACGTTCGGCAGCAGATTGCCCGCCAGGACGTGACCGCGAAGTAATTGCAATATCTGCTCGGCATCCGCTTCGTCGGTCTTGCGTTGCCGGTGCTGCGTCGAGCGGGCAATCTTCGTCGGTGCCAGCACATGGCATTCGAAGCCGGCCGCGGTCAGCTCGTCGTACAACCCAAAACCCTGGCCCGACGCCTCGTAGGCGAAGATCACACGAGCATCCCCAGCCGCGCGAGAACGCTCGTGCAATTGCTCGATCAGCTGCCTGCGACCAGCGGAAGTATTACGCACGGTGACCTTGTCGGCGGCCTCGCGACCTCGAGCGATCTTCAACAGCATCGTTTTGTCGTGCAAATCGCAAGCAATCATGATAAACTCACGCATGGCCAGTGCTCCTGTGCTAGGTCTTGGGAAACGTTCGTAAACACACTTGAACTTTCCCAAAAACCCACGCGCCGAAGCAACTGGCCTTTTTCTTTAGCTACATAATCACTTTGTGGTTATCCCCTTTTCGAGAGACGAAGGTAGAACCACAACGACACAAAGAGCACGGAGAACGGAAATTGGAAGGGCTTTTCACTGGCAAGATGCCGGTCCAGTAGGTCATGCCTTGGCATGACAAGAAGTGCAACCACACTATTGATGTGAGGCTAGGGCGCTAAAACCCGAACATTCGCCACCGCGATGTCGGCGGCGGCGAGGCGGGCGGGCCCGGCGGAGCAGCGGCCGGCGGACCGAGTCCCGGCGGTGGCGCGAAGATTCCACCCGGAGGTGCCAGACTGCCGGCCGGCGGCGGCCCGAGCGGTGTTTGCGGCGCCGCGGCCGAGTGCCGCAGGTTCTCGGCCCGTCCCAGCAGTTGTGGGCTGGGCACGATCATTTGCGGCTTGAGCTGAAACTCGACGACTCGCTCGTCGCGAATTTCACCAGGCACCAGATTCTCGGAGACGAAATCCAGGCCGGGATACTGATACCACGGCGTGGGAATGGGCTGCATCACGGTCAGGGTTTCGTAGCCGCTCAGCGATAA
>JAKEGR010000004.1 GCA_022615465.1 Planctomycetota bacterium
AGGCTGAGAAGCCTGCTCTGCCGAGAGCCAGCGGTCGGAGTTGAACCGACAACCCCCGCATTACGAATGCGGTGCTCTGCCAATTGAAGCTACGCTGGCGACCTAAATAGCAAGTGGTTATCCGAAGCTTCCCGATGTCCTGGCAACCACTTGGCGCCTGATGCCCCGAATCTCGCGAAGATGACACCCCCTACCGTTTGATCAGGAAGGCGACGCTGTAGGGCATTCTAACCGACAATCCCTGCCAGTAAAACCCCGTTGTGACTTCCCTTTTGCTCACGGACTGCTCACCACGGGGTGTCGCCCCCGCTGAGCAGTCCGTGAGCTTGGCACGGCAAGGCACGTTCGCTACGCACGGATCGGCCCTGGCCCCGTTCTCGGCCTGCTGGCTAGTCGTTGTGATCTCCGGTATATTAGCGGAAGGGCTATCTGCGCAAAAAACGCCTGAGGAGTTTTCGCTATGTCGCGACATTTCAACCGACGAAGTTTTCTGGGTGGTTTATCGACAGGAGCCGCGGCCTATTGGGTTGCCGGACAGTCCGGTTTTGCGGTTAGCAGTTCGCCCAATGAGCGATTGAACATCGCCGGAATTGGCGTTGGCGGCAAAGGGGATAGCGACATTACTCAGGCTGGTAAGTTCGGTGATGTTGTTGCCATCTGCGACATCGACGACGTGCGGCTCGACAAAAAGGCGAAGGAGTTTCCCAAGGCGAAGAAGTACAACGACTACCGCAAGCTGTTGGACGAGATGGGCCGTGAGATCGATGCCGTGGTCGTCAGCACCCCCGACCATCATCACGCGCCGGCATGCCTCCGCGCGATGCGGATGGGCAAGCACGCGTATTGCCAGAAGCCACTCACCCACACGCCCGCCGAAGCCAGGCTGATGCGGGAAACGGCGAGCCAATTCAACGTGCAAACCCAGATGGGTAATCAAGGCACGGCGTCAGACGGTTTTCGTGCGGGCGTGGAGTTGGTCCAGTCTGGCTCGGTTGGCCCCATTCGAGAAGTCCACGCTTGGACCAACCGGCCATTCAAGTATTGGAAGCAGGCGCCAGACATCGTCGCTCGCCCTCAAGAGGCGCCACCGATCCCGCCATACGTCCACTGGGATCTGTTTCTCGGACCGGCTCCGCAGCGGCCGTACCATCCCGTGTATCATCCGCACAATTGGCGCGGCTGGTGGGACTTCGGCACCGGGTCGTTGGGCGATATGGCTTGCCACACGGCGAATCTAGCTTTCAAGAGCTTGAAGCTGGATCTCCCGCAGCGAGTGTCGGCCGTGAGTGGTGAGATTAATCCTGAAACGTATCCGGCGTGGGCCACGATTACTTACGAATTTCCTGCTCGCGGTGATTTGCCACCCGTGAAATTCACCTGGTACGAGGGGGCCAAGGACGGCCAGCGAAATCTGCCCGATGCGGAGTTGCTGCAAGGCGAACAGGCTTCTGACAGTGGCATGATTTTTATTGGGGAGAAGGGTGCGATCTTCACTCCCAATGATTATGGAGGAGAGCAGGTTTTGTTACCCCGCAAGGAGTTTGAGGGCTTCCAACGTCCCGAACCAACTATCGAGCGTCTGGGAAGCGCGGACTCTGACACGCACCAGAAGCGAGAGTGGATTCGTGCCATCCTGGAAGGTGGCCCGGCCCCCATGAGTAACTTCGACTACGCCTCGCGGATGACGGAGTCAATGATCCTTGGCAATGTTGCCGTACGGTTGGGCAAGACCCTGGAATACGACGGCAAGACAGGCGCGGTGACCAACTGCCCGGAGGCATCGGCGATCATTCACGGCACGTATCGCGACGGCTGGGAGCTTGGTTAAGGCAGGCCGCGAATAGTGTCCAGCACGATTGAATGACCGCCCACTCATCCCTACCACACGATGTCCGCTCCACTCCGCCGCTGTGGCTGGCGGTGTTGTCGGCAGCGGCGGCAGGAGGCATGGGCTGGGGCATACGTGGTCAGTATGGCCATGAGACCGGTGCCATGATCGCTGGTGTCCTGGTGGGCCTGGTCGTGGTGCATTTGTTTTGCCCGCGTGCGACATCGCTCTCAGCCGCCCGAGCAGTTGCCTTCTGCGCACTCGGCATTTCACTCGGCGGATCGATGACGTACGGTGAAACGATCGGCCTGACTCAAAATGCTCCGTTGATAGGCAACTGGGAGGCACTTCGCTGGGGGCTGTTGGGCCTTTCGCTCAAAGGTGGCATTTGGATCGCTTTCGCCGGGGCCATGCTGGGAATGGCACTGGGCGAACGGACGTACCGCCCCTGGGAACTCGCCGGCCTGCTCGTCGGGATGCTCATTTGCTTGTTCTTGGGCCTCTTTCTGTTGAACATGCCCTTCGACCCGGCCAACCGTGTTTTGCCGAAGATCTACTTTTCGAGCGATTGGTATTGGGAACCTGGTGCCGATCTTGAGCCACGGCGCGAGCGATGGGGCGGCCTGCTACTTGCCCTCATCGCGTTGATCGCGTACGTCGGCGGTGTTCGCAAGGACCGGCTGGCCGTTCGTCTGGCGGCATGGGGCTTTCTGGGCGGAGCGATTGGATTCCCGGGCGGACAGTGTTTGCAGGCCTGCCACGCTTGGAACGCGGAGTCGTTCCGCCAAGGCTGGTTTGCGACGCTCGAACCTCACATGAATTGGTGGAACGTGATGGAGATCACGTTCGGGACCACCTTCGGTGCCATCTTGG
Source organism: Planctomycetota bacterium (assembly GCA_022615465.1). Classification (GTDB taxonomy): domain Bacteria; phylum Planctomycetota; class Planctomycetia; order Pirellulales; family Lacipirellulaceae; genus JAKEGR01. The sequence goes on from JAKEGR010000004.1 coordinate 2,702, forward strand.
CGCTGGGTCTGTGGCTGAACCGGCACCTGATTGCCGCCGAGGAGAAGGCCGAACAAGTCTTGTTCAGCGAGACGGTCGAATGGCTGTTGGTGATGGTCCAGTTGGCAGTGCTTTTGGCATGGAACTTCGGCGAATACTGGTTTGTGGATATATTTGCCGACCACGCCCTGACCATGATTATCATTCCACTGGTAGCCGTGGCGGGAGGCCGGTTTTGGCCGTACCTGGTCGCGCTGCCAATCGTGGCCCTGCCCATTGCCGGCAAGACCGTGCGGCAGCTTTGTTACGACGAAACAACGTTATCACCTCTCACAGGGTATGGACTCTACTGGATTTTGCCACTGGCTGTGGCGATTGCAGTAGCGATCCTGTTGGCGAGACAGTCGGAGAGACGTCCTAGCTGGCGCACGTTTTCGCGGTGGACGCTCTTGGTGACGACAGGACTTTATTTTTACTTGAACTTTGCGATTTTCCATTATTCCTGGCCGTGGCAACCGTGGACCAGCCGCACGCCCAGCGGCATCGTGTTTGCCGTGTGCAGCGTCATCCTTGCGGCGGTAGCCCTGCACCCTGGTCCGAAAATGGAGGAGAACGTACTTATCCCAACGCAGTCGGATGGTGGCAAGCAAACGGATGCCGGCTGAACGGTTTTGTTCCCTTTCAGGAGCTTCGAAATGCGTTATTGCTTCGCCTGTATCTTGTTCGTGTTGTTTGCGGCCAATTCCGTTGCCCAATTCGTCCGGCCTGATTGGCATGCGGGCGAATATCCCGGCCGCAACGAGCTTATGTGGGCGGCAATCACCCTGGACCTGCAGTCCTCGTTTCCACGAGGCGGCGCGCCGGTCGTGGTCAAGCCGTTTCTGCAGGACGATCGGTCGATCCTCCCCCTCAAAGAGGCGAAATTCAGCGATCCGATGGGTCTGACACGCGTAAGCGGAAAGCAAGGGGTGATCCTTCGGACACGCGACGCCCAGTATTATTTCGATGGCGAGACAGTGGCCCAGGCCTCAGAAGAAGCGGAGGAGGAACATCTTTCTTTCCACGGCGATGAGTATGCGATCAGGGATGGGCGACTTGTGCGAATTGAATCGGGCAAGGCGATTCCGGTTCTTGATTTTGGCCGGGACGGCCTGCCTGACGACGACGTCCGCGACATCGCGATCAGCCCCGACGGCGATCTCTACGTCGCGACCGCATCGGGCATCGGCATCCTTTCCAAAGAGGGAACCTGGCGGCACCTGACAGGGAGCAACGGCGGATTGCCCGTTAACGACGTCACTTGTCTTTCCTTTGCCGACGACGGAACCCTCTGGGTCGGCACAATAGCGGGCGCGGTGCGGCGATGGCCCCACGGCGAATGGAATTATCGCATGGGGCCGCGATGGATGATCGGCGACGAAGTCGTTGACATCCTGGCGGCATCGGATGGCGGCGCGTATATCCTCACCAAGAACAGCCTGACGCATCTCTTCACTCGGAAAATGACGCTGCGTGAGAAGGCAAAGCACTACGACGCCATTGTTCAGGCGAGGCACGTTCGCCACGGGGCAGTGACGGGTTGCAATCTCCGTGATGTCAACGACTTCAATTCCTGGTACATGGGAGACGACGACAACGACGGCCTATGGACGTCGATTTACCTCGGCGCGAAGTGCTTCGAATACGCCGCAACAGAGGATCCCGAGGCGAAGAGGATCGCAAAGTTCCATTTCGATTTCTTGCACCGACTGGTGACGATCAACGGCATTCCTGGGTTTGTTTCGCGGAGCCTCCGTCCGAGCCAAGACGCGCCCGGCGGACACGAGGAATACCACTACCAGGGCGGCGGCGAGTGGCACGAATCGACCGTCGAACCGGGGTGGCAATGGAAGGCCGACACCAGTTCGGACGAGCTTTCCGGCCACTTTTTTGCGTGGGGAGTCTATTACGATTATGTCGCCAAGGGCGACCCCGTTGAAGAAAAACGTGTCGAGGAACTCGTCCGCCGTGTCGTCAACCACATCATCGATCACGACTTCACGTTGACCGATGTCGACGGCCACCCAACGCGGTGGGCCATCTATTCCCCGCGACTGCTGCACGGCGATCTCTTGTGGAGTGATCAAGTCGGCTTCAACGCGCTCGGCATCCTTGCGCACCTGAAGGTCGCTATCCATATCTGCGGCGACCAGAAATTCAAGGATGCCTACCAGATGTTGATCGACAAATGGGGCTACAACGTCAAGGCGATGTTCTCCAAGGAAATGCTGCCCAACACGCCCAATGGCGGGATCAATCACTCGGATGACGAGATGGCGTGGCTCGAATACTATCACCTGCTGCTTTATCCCGATGAGGATGCAAACCTGCACTGGCAATATCGTTTTTCGGCGGCACGGTCGATGCGGCCGGAGATTCCCGAGAGATCTCCCTTCTTCAATTTTCCTTTCGCGATTGCTTTTCCGCAGTGGGCTCACGTCGCCGACGGCGTGGATACGCTCCGACGCTGGCCGCTCGATCTGCGGCAGTTCGCGACCCGGAACAGCCACCGCGACGACGTGATCGTCGATCCGCGGAGCAGCCGCCATGGAAACCAGACGCTTCTTGAGCCTGTTTCCATGGATGAACGTGTTCCGATGAAATGGAATCACGATCCTTACGTTGCCGACAGCGGCGGGGATGGGCGTCACGAAGAATCGGGCGCCGAGTGGCTGATGCCCTACTGGATGGCTGTTTATCACAAGCTCATCGTCGAAGTGGGAGAAAACGAAGTTCCGGGGCATACGGATTATATTCATGAGCCGCCCGGCACACCTCGGATCAACAAATCCCGCTAGCTGGGGTTGTCGCGGCTTTTTGAGTCCTGCATTTATTGAAGCAAGACATGGGGTCAATCAACAGCCCGCCGAAAGCAGGTAATTCTGGCGCAGCCGTTGA
>JAKEGR010000055.1 GCA_022615465.1 Planctomycetota bacterium
TCGACCGCGGCGCCCCTTTCAACTGGAGCGACCGCAGGATCAGGGGCAGGTGATGTTTTTGGGTGATGTTCACAACGAGGCCGCCCTCCAGCGTATTGTAATAGGCCAAAACCTCCTTTCGGATCGGTTCGAAATCGGCCGGCTTCGACTTGCCCGCGCGGACCGCTTCCGCCGCGACCAGCAGCCGCCGGGTCTGCCGCGTGTACTCCAATCCCGCCGCCACCAGTTTCACGCGCTCCAACGCCGCCGGATCATCGGCGCCGATCGCGGCGATCGCGCGATCCACGTTCACCTGCAATTGCGGATAGATGGTATTGTTGACGTACATCGCCGCGAACCGATTGAAATCGAAGCCTCTCGCCCACGCCCCGTATCCGGAATCACGTTCCGGAGTATTGGCCGCGATGTAATCGCTCAATTCCTCGAGCAGCCCGAAATAGGTCTTCATCGCCTCCGCGCCAAGACCGTAGGCGGATCGGCAGTAGTCGTCGACGATCGGCTGAACCGGCGCGTGCGGATTCCAGAGCAGCTTCGCCAGCACATAATAATGCAGACCGTGCGTCGCCCAGTTGCCCACGCAACCGTCGTGGTCGATGGCGCACAAGCCGTTGGCGGCGAGGTACCGCAAATCCTCCGCCGTCTTGCGATTCCAGTTAATGGGAAAGCCGATGGGCCCGATCAGTTGGTTTGGCCGAAGCACGACTTGTTTGGAAAGGCGGCTCCAGCGGCGCCACTCCTCGCGCGACGACGCACGCAGTTCGTCGCTCGTATAGCTCGTCGAGAAGCCGACATACGCCACAATCAAATTTGGCTCGAGCCGATCGATCTGCACCGGTGGTGTCCGATAGACGGAATACGCGTAACAACCGAGATATCGATCGGGAATCTCCTTCGCGACCAGTTTCGCGACCTCGTTATAGTATCGGAAATAGCGATCGGTCAGCGGAAAAGTACCGGGCAGTCGGCCGGGAAGCTGGACTTGAGGAGAATCCCAGGCGAGGCAGCGCTCGCAGTTGCAGAATTTGTTCGCGCCGCCATCGTTCGGCGAGATCGACGCGGCCGTTAGCTGCGGATTCGCGCGCAGCTCCTTGATTTTTTCGTCCGCGACGAGCTTCCATAGCGTCGGATTCGACACACACAGCCGCTCGCGCACGTTGGTATTGATCCGGGTGCCGTTCGGCTGCTGCGCAAATATGTCAGGGTATTTTTCGTGGTACTTGTCCCACCAACCGCCATAAGCGTGCCCGTAGCCGACCCGCACGCGTGAACCCATGCGCTGGAATCGGAACCACTCGGCGGACGCCTCGTTCTTGTTCCGCAGCCGCCGCTGCCACAGGAACGGCTCCTGCCGCACGTCGGCGGTGTCGATTCGAATCGTCGTCTGCTTCGGCACCACCTCGCCAAACGGCCCGGGCATCAGCCAGCGGACGCCGAGGAAACGCTCCAGAAATTCGCAGACCCCGTAAAACGTCCCGTCCACCGGCATGCCCGCATACGTCGTGTCACGGCCGACGATGTACAAATCGTTGCCCACCGATTTAATCACGAACCCCTCGGGTTGCAGCTTCGCCCGGTCCACGACGTCGCGCGCGACTGCGCAAGCGCCGAGAAAGATCCGCGCCGTGCCGGGTTTGACCGAGGACAGCCGTTCCTCCATGACGATGGGCAGCGCCGCTCCGCTGACCTTCTCGAGATAGTGCTGCAGGTCCTTGGCCGCCGCCGGCACCTTGCCGGCCGGGACCACGATCGCAGCTTGGGCCTGCCCGTTCTCGACCAAACTCGCCGAAAAGGCTGCTGGTGCGCCAGCGATCAGTCCGGCCAGCAGCGGCCACACAGGCCAGAATGGAATCGGGGGCAGGCGAGAAATGAGCCCGAATATTTGCATGGCAGATGGTGGTTTTGGATGAAGCCTCGCCTCCCTAGAATTCGTAGTTCGTGGTGAATCTCCAGGTCAGGGGGTCGCGGGGGGTTGTACGAAAGATCAGCTTTTGTCCTGTGTCGAACTCATACCGCTTGATCAGCGGATCCCGTTCGTCGAAGACGTTCATCAGGTTGAGCTGAAACCCGAGGTGCCGCCCCTTGCGTAATCCCCGGACGGCGTAGCCGGCCAGCAGATCGGCACTCCAATACGAAGGACCCCATACCTCGGTGTTGTCTCTCGGATCCATGCCCGTGAAAGTTTGGCTCTGGTGGCCGATCTCGACCGCGTGGTCAGCAAGCACCTTCTCGTCCAGGCCACCAAGGACCAGACCAGGGTCTACTTCCTCGCCGTCCACCTGCTCCGTCCCATCGGTTCCCAAGCCGAACGCCACGCCAGACAACGGGAAGCCATCGGTGCCTGGGCGAAGGGAGTGCTCGCCCGCGAACCCAACGCCACAGTGGTCATCCTCGGTGACACCAACAGCAGCCAACGACAATCACTCTATGGGATTGGACGCGAAGCCGGCGAACTCAACCGCTTTGCCCCGACGCATCTGACCAACCGGTGCTTTGACCGGTTGGTGGCTGCCGGGGCGGGCAAGTGGGAGTCGATCGAGATCAAGCGCCCACCCTATGGGCCGAGGCCCAACGACGCGAACGAACGGGTTTGGACCGATCACTACTTTGTCGGGGCGACGTTGCGTATTGTGCCGGCCCCGGCGCAAACCAACGGGTCGCATGAGGCGCCGTAGATCGCCCGTCCTTCTCCTCAGATGGGGTGGTCGCCGGCGGGACCGAAGGCAATAGTCGGGTGGGGTCTCTCCTACGGTGCGAGCGCCAAACCCGGCGCCCGGGGGTGGCGCAACCTCGGGTGCGCTCCCAGCAACGAACCTTCGCGTGACCGCGCGAAGAGGGTCCGGGAAAGCCATGTTCCCGAGGCTTGGGAGGAAGACCGACCGTGAAATCGTCGCGGCATGGTCCAAATCGACCGGAAGGCCCTGCCTCCTGGCGGATTCCCGCCGACTGGCATCACTCCAAAGGCGGGCGACCAGACGGCGAACAACGTGAGGAAATTCTCGCCTCGCAAAGCGAACCGCCCAGCGCTCCACCTGCCCCGAATAGCCGCGGCCTTCTGCCGGCTGTCAAGGCTGGAGGCGACGAAGGAGCACTACCTTGACAGCCGGGGCACAATCGAGCGGCGGGCAGGGGGAGCCCCATTTCGCCAACCTTGCCCCACGCACGCCTGGCCGGGATTTGGATCGGTCGCTTCCGTCAACTGATCGGACGATTGTCGGTCGATTCCGGGAGTGCCCGAACCGCACCGGGGAGACACACCCGCAACCTACCGTAGCAGCGGCGCCTCCA
>JAKEGR010000342.1 GCA_022615465.1 Planctomycetota bacterium
AACTCCCCGGCCAGAATCCGCTCAAAGACGCCCACGCCGCGCTGGACGAGGCCGTCCTCACGGCTTACGGTTTCTCCGCGCGGAAAGACCTCCTCAAGCAACTCCTGGATTTGAATCTCGCCGTGGCGGAGCGCATCGACCGCGCCGAACCGGTCACCGCCCCAGGCATCCCGCCCGGCTATCCCAATCCCAAATCCCTCATCACCGACGACTGCATCCGCCCCGAAAAGTAGCAGCGGTTTAATTCCGGGTAACCGTTTACGGGGGTATTCCCAATGGAGCTTCGTCGTTTCGGGCTTGATCGGGTAGCCTGCAGGCAGAACCACGGCAAATGGGGGAACAGGGAGCGGTGGAGGACCAGACCCCGACCGTGATGCAACGCCAACGGCGTTCAACTCCAAAACCAAGCCTTCGCCGGTACTCCGACGCACCCTGGGACAACTCTCACAAGAAACATGGCCGAAAGCCTTCAACGAAACGTGACAAGGCGTCGTTGACTGCAACCGGATTTTCCACCGTCGTCATGTGACCAGCCGCGGGGATTGCGACGAATTGCGCGTTCGGAATCGCGGCGGCGATCCGCTTCATTTCAGCGGGCGGGCTGATCGCGTCTTCGACACCAACGATTATTTGCGTGGGCACTTTGATTGTCGGCAGCAGGCTCGTAACATCCGGCCGCGCGGCCATGCCGCGCTGAGCGGCGGCAATTGCAGCCGGCGAAGTGTGTTCGACGACTGCGCGAATCAACGCCACCGCCTCGCGTTTCGTGGTAAACGACTGCGGTGCGAACAGCTTGAGGCCCATCATTTCGGCCACGCGGCCGCTGCCCCACTCGGCCGCGTTCTCGGCCATCTTGAGCCGGCCGGCTCGGGCTTCCGCGCTGTCGGCCTCGGCCCGCGTGTCGCATTGCACCAGTGCCCGCAGGCGATCTCCGTACTTTCGCACAAACTGCCAGGCGATGTAACCACCCATCGAAAAGCCGGACAGCACGACCGGTTCGTCGATTCCGATCGCATCGAGAAACTCGGCCAGGTCGTCGGCATATTGTTCCATCGCGATTCCCGACGACGCATCGGTTTTGCCAAGTGGCGTCCGCCCAAACCCGCGCAGATCGGGAGCCAACACCCGGCAGCGGTCAGCCAACGCTTCGATCTGCGCGCGCCACATCGTGTGATCGAGCGGAAATCCATGAACCAGCAGCACCGGCGAACCGTTGCCCCGGTCGACATACGCGATGTTCGTTGTGGAGATCGTTGCGGACTTCATCAGACGGCTGGATAGATTGCGAAATGCACAATGAACAGTGTCGATGGCGCGCGCTGCATGGTGCAGTTCTCAGTTCTTCCCGCTTACTCCCGGCTGCTTGCCCCCCTGTTTCTCCGCCAACGCCTGCTCAAACAGCGCAAGCTGCCGATGCATCACCTGCAGGGAATCGAGCTTCTCGATCGCCTCCCGCTGGCACTTCACCGCATTGTCGAGATCGCCGGCTGCGTAGTAGCAGCGTCCCAGCGTGTCGAGGAAGCTGGCCCGTGCCGAGTCGCCCGCCGACAGGCCCAGCAACTCCAGGGAACGACGCGAATAGCGAACTGCCTGTTGAAAGTCGCCTTCGGTGTTCGCGACCAGCCAGGCCCACTGGTTGTAGGCCGTCGGATCATTCGGCGATCCGTCAATCTCCTGTTGGAACTGCCGGCAAAGATCGCGAATCCGCTGGCGCACCATTTCGCGCCACTTTTCGTCCGACTCAGGCAGCCGGTGCATTGCGATCACCACGTCGGCATCCGTTTCATCAAACCGAATCGCCATCTCCAGATGCTCGCGCTCCTTCTGCCAATCTCCGGCGGCATGGTACTGGCACGCGCGGTAGTGGTGCAGCTTGGCCGCGACCGCTTCCCGCTCTGGCAGCGCCAATTCGCTCTGCCGCAGATGATAGCGGCGGATTTCCGTGTACAACTGGCCGACGTTGCCTTCTTGCTGAATGGCCTTCACCAGCGGTTCGAGGGCGTCTGCCGCGCCTTCATACTGCTCGTGATCGTGCTGCAGGTTGGCCAGCGAAATCCGCGCCAAAATCGCCTCATGCGAAGCGACCGGCTTGTTGCCGACAACCTGCCGATACTCGCGGACCGACCAGTCGTATTGATTCCGCAGCTCCAGCTCCTTGGCAATCATGAAGCTCTCGAGCGTTTGCTGTGGATCGAGTTTGGAGGCTTTTTCCGCCAGCCCTTCCGCCAGTTCTTGCTTCCCCTGTTTTGCGCGGGCCAGTGCGGCAATGTACAAGGGCCGCTTGGCCTGCGCAAGTTGTGCGTCGTACTTCGTCAGGAACTCCTCCACCGCATCCCACGAATCAAGTTCCACCAGCCACAGCAGCAGATCGACGGTCGTCCGCTCCATCGAGTTGCTGTCGAGACGCATCATTTGGTCAACGATTTCCATCAGCGCTGGCCGGTTGTCGATCTGCTGATAAATGTTGGCCAGATTCCACATCAAGCCCAACCCAATTGCATCGTTCGTCTCGTTGCCATTCCGAGCCAGCAGTTCGACTTCCTCGTCGATGCTACGCAGCCAATCGGCTACAGTCGCGGCCGGGTCGCGCAACTGCCGGCGATACTGCCGCAGCCAGGTCGTTGTGATCCGCGTGCTTTCACCCAACTCGCGATCCATCATTTCCGGATCGAGTGCCGAGTGCTTTGCATCACGCACATCCGGACGAATGATCGCCAGCGCTGCCACGCGGGCCAGTAGCGGCGAGCGATCAAAACGTGCCACGCGACACAGCGCCGGTACGCCTTCGTGATTCGGCAGCCTGGCCAACTCCTGAATGATGAGCAATCGCTTTTCGTCGGACTGGTTTCCATAGGCCCGCAGCAGCCGCCGCACCGCTGGCGGATCGTCGCTTTGCACCCACCGAACCGCGATCTGATGCAACAGATATTGGGCGCTGGCGGCCACCTCGGGATCGGCGGCGGCGGTTGCCGCGTACAGCAGATCGAAGGCCTCCGCCCCGATTTGTCGCAACGCATTCGCGGCCGAGCGGCGAACGGTGTAATGGGGGCTGCCAAGTTGGCCGATCAACTCGCCAATCCGCTTCTCGGTCAGATCGCTGCGGCCTTCTGCGGCGGAAGAACTGTTTGCCGCGCCGCGTGCCAATTGGAGGCCACGGCCCGGATCATCGGCACGGCTCAGAGCCGTCCACGATGACGCCAAGACCAACGCAGCCAGCGCATCACGCTGCCAAGATCGCGGCCGTTTCAACCACTGCCAACCCATGCCATGCCTCTTGTTTGATGTCTATTGGTAGCATACCTCAAGAGCACAATACGAGACAGAGGAATTCGTGGAGCACACCTCCATGGCCTGATAACCGGAGCCTGCAAGATGAGTTGATTTCATCGCGGTCCACTCTTGGGAACTAGCCGCGACTTTCCATCTGCTCGATGTACTGCCGCAGACGTTCCACCTCGTCGGTCACATGATGTAGCTTGAGCATGTTCTCGACTCGCTTCAAGAGTTCGGTCTTGTTGACCGGCTTTGAAAGAAAATCGTCGGTGCCCGCCTGGACAGCCCGCTCGATGTCGCCCAGTTCGTTCAGCGCCGTAACCATCAGGATCATGATGTTGCTCGTGGCCGGGTCGTTCTTGAGCTTTTTGCATACCTCGAAGCCGCTCAGCTTCGGCATCATGATGTCGAGCAGGATCAAATGTGGCCTGAAAGACGCCACCTTTGCCAGCGTATCCTGGCCATCGACCGCAACGGCCGTTTCCACGTCAAGCCCGTTCAGATACGCCTCCATCAACTCGACATTCGGCTCGTTGTCGTCGGCGATCAGAATGCGGCTTTTCTCGTTGGTCTTTTCCATGCGTGGTCGCTCGCGCGAAAGGGATTACCCACAATGACTCTTCGTTTGTTTACCTGGGATCGCCGCGGCGGGAACGGGAAACTGTCGACACATCACACGGATCTCGCCGCGAATTCGCCCGAGCAGCGCCTCGTCGTTCGGTGCCCGCAGTGCCGTGAGCATCCACGCTCCGATCCGACGCATCTCGTCCGCGCCCATGCCGCGCGTCGTTAACGCCGGCGTGCCAACACGAATGCCCGACGGATCGACCGGCTTCCGCTCATCGTAAGGAATCATATT
>JAKEGR010000343.1 GCA_022615465.1 Planctomycetota bacterium
ATGCCCAAGGAAACTCGATGTTCCTCTGCTTGCCCTGTGCTGGCTCGCACGCGGGTTGCCCATTGGGCGATGGTGGCGAGAAACGTCTCGCGCACGATCGGCTTGCTGAGGTATTCGTCGCAACCGGCGTCCAGGCACTTCTGCATATCGTCTTTCATGGCATGCGCGGTCAGGGCGAGGATCGGGCCCGTGTAGCCCTCGGCCCGCAGGCGGCGCGTGGCCTCGTAGCCGTCCATCACCGGCATTTGCATGTCCATCAGGATCACGTCAAAGGGCTTCTTGGGGTCGTCGAACCTCCGGCCCCAGCCGGGACGGGTTGCCAAGGCCTTTTCCAGGGCCTTCTGGCCGTTGTCGACAACTTCGACTTCAGCCCCCGCCTTGCGCAACACCAGAGAAATCAACCGCTGGTTGTCCGGACCGTCTTCGGCCAGGAGGATCTGGCAGTCCAGCCGCACGGCAAGGACCGCTGTCGTCTTGGTCGAGGCGGCGGTCTGGACCATCGCCTCCGTAGGCTGGTCGAGCAATGGGATGCCCTCCAGGGGGCCGGTCGCCACGGTGACGGTGAACGTGCTCCCCCGGCCGGGCGAGCTTGCGACGGTGATGTCCCCGCCGAGTGCCTCTGCCAGACGCTTGCTGATTGCCAACCCCAGGCCCGTCCCCCCGAAGTTCCGCGTGGTCGAGCTGTCGGCCTGCTGGAAGGGCTGGAAGAGCCGCGCAAGCTGCGGCGGGCTGAGACCGATGCCCGTGTCGATCACCTCGCACTGGAGTTTCGGCGCCGCGGCGTCGCGGTCGAGCAACCGGACGGCGATCTTGACCTCGCCGGTCTCGGTGAACTTGATGGCATTACCCACCAGATTGACAATAATTTGGCGGAGTCGCCCGGAATCGGTCCGAATGACCTGGGGAAGGGGGCCGCGGTACTCCAGCTTCAAGGGTAGGGATTTGGCCTCTGCGCGGACGCGCATCAGCGATACGATGTCGCCGAAGAGGGCCAGGGGAGAGGTAGGCGCCTGTTCGACCTGGAGCTTGCCGGCCTCGATCTTCGACAAGTCGAGGATGTCGTTGATGATCCCCAGCAGGTGGTCGCCATTGCGCTTGATGATTTGAACGCTTTCCCGCTGCTCTGGCTGTTCGACCGAGCCGGCCAGCACATCGGCATACCCCAGGATGGCCGTCATCGGCGTGCGGATCTCGTGGCTCATGTTGGCCAGGAACTCGCTCTTGGCCCGCGTGGCGGCAACTGCGGCTTGCTTGGCATTGTCGAGGTTCTCCAGAGTGAAAGACAGGGTGGCATTCGTCCGGTCAAGGCGATTGTTGGCGCTCAAAACCATTCCCGCCAGAATCGCAGCAGTCACCTCGGAAAGAGCGCCAATAAGAACCCAGAAGTACATTGTGCGGTGTTGGACATGATCGTTTCGCTGGTGGTCAACCATTCGGCACGCCAGTTGATCGAGTTCGCAGCGTTCGACTCTCAGGATGTTGTCGGGAATTGCGCCGATGCTATCGAAAAGAACGCCCTGATCGATCGTCTTTGCCGGGGAGGAATTGAGGATGACTTCCTGGGCACAACTGCTGAGGCAGCGCCATTGGACCGACCCGCGAAGCAACGCGACTAGTGGTTCATCCCCGGTGTCTCTGGCTCCGGCGCCAAGGCCTGCAAGTGGGGACGCGAGAAACTCGGTGGTGGCGGTCCAGCAGTTGGCGATCGCGAGGCGGTCCGCAGCGGAGAAAGGCTGCCCGGCAAGGATCTGCGCTGCAAGCAATGTCTCCAGGCAGGAGGCTGATTCCCGCGCGTGCTGAATCAGAACCACCTTGCCGAACACTTTGCCGATGCCGCGGTCCGTCTTTGCTTCGACCGCAGCCTGACTTGCCCGTAGCGTGGCGTCCACCAAATTGCTGTACTCGCGGTGGTACTGCTGCCAAAGAGCGCCGGAACCGATCTGCGGCCGCGAGCGGATGCGGGATAGCTGCGGCAGCACTTCGCGCATAGCAAGGATGCTTTCCGGGGCGACCGTGCTTTCGGACAAAGCACGTTGCATCGCCAATACGGCGTAATCGGTCTTCTCGGCCTGCGCCGCTCGATCGGGCAACTGGTGGCCACGCAATGGGTCTGCTGCCGCAAGGACAGCGATGCTCCGTTCTCGCTGCAGTTCCTGGATGAGATCGGTTGCAGCGCGGATGACTTGGCTGTTGGCGATCATGGTCTCCAGGATACGACTCGATGTTTGGTGCGAGGCAACGTACGTCCAGCCCAATGCCAAGATCGCAGTGCATGGCAACAGGGTGAGCAGGATCAGGGAGGCAGTCCTCCCCAAGCCGCGCCAATCGCGAGTGACGGAGTGCAGTCTCGACGGTTCGGTCATTTTGGGATAGCTCGGGATCAATGGCTCGTCGGGGTTGGAGATTCGCAGCATCCCTCGCGCGCCTGCACACGGGTTGCCCATTGGGCGATGGTGGCGAGAAACGTCTCGCGCACGATCGGTTTGGTGAGATATCCGTCGCAACCCGCGGCGCGGCATTTCGCGTCGTCGCCCTCCATGGCGTGGGCGGTCAAGGCTAGAATCGGACCCGTGTAGCCCTCGGCCCGCAAGCGGCGCGTGGCCTCGTAGCCGTCCATCAC
>JAKEGR010000344.1 GCA_022615465.1 Planctomycetota bacterium
AGCGATGAGGCCCCTCGCGGCACCAAAGGTGGACGTGAGTATCCGGAATCGCATCACACCGACGGCAGGCCGAAGGAAGTCGTTGAGATCTATCGCGCCCTCGACAGGTTTTGCCAGGACTTGGCACCAGGCCAAGTCACCCGGAGATATCTTGCGAAAAACGTGAGCTGGTCCGTTGGCAAATGGATCTTCTGTTGCGCACACCTGCGGCAAAGCGGGCTCCGTGTCTGGATTCGCATTGATCCGCAGGCAATTCCCGACTGGGCCAATGGCTTTGCCAGGGATGTCTCGAAAATCGGCCACTGGGGTGTGGGCAACGTGGAACTCGCGATCAACAGTCATGAGCGATTGCGCGAGGTTGAGCCGCTGATCCGCGAGTCCTTGGACACGGCCCCGAGCCAATGAGCAAAGCCATGTTCAGCGATTGCCGATCCGTGCGAAGCATCTTCCTCGCGCTCGGGATGTGTTGCTGCCACTGGGTCGCTGCCGCCGAACGACCCAACGTTCTTTGGTTCGTCGTGGACGACATGTCGGCGAACTTTTCATGCTATGGCGAGACGGCCATCCATACGCCGCACGTGGATCGCCTGGCCCGCGAGGGAACAAAATTCGCGAACGCTTTCGTTACCGCCCCCGTTTGCTCTCCGTGCCGCTCCTCGCTCATTACCGGGATGTATCAGACCAGCATTGGGGCGCACCAGCATCGCAGCGGTCGCGGAGTCGAGAAGATTCACCTTCCAGAGGGTGTGCCGCTCGTACCCGCGCTGTTTCAAGAGGCCGGCTATTTCACGTGCAATGGCAACGGCCTGCCGAACGCCGGCCGCACGCGAAAAACGGGCCAAGGTGGTGGAGTTGGGCTGGGCAAGACGGACTACAATTTCGAATGGGACGCCAGCATTTACGACGGTTCGGATTGGAACGCTCGCGAGCCGGGCCAACCCTTCTTCATGCAGGTCCAACTCGCGGGAGGCAAGTTGCGCGGCGGCTCCGATGCTGCCGCGCGGATGCTCTCGGAGCTTGCCCGGCAGGAGTTTGGCGAGGCCGTGAGGGCCGAGGACGTGAAGCTGCCTCCCTTTTACCCGCGCGACCCGTTGCTGTTGCGCGACTGGGCCGCGTATCTCGACGCGGTCCGTTTCACCGACCGGCACGTCGGCGAAGTTCTTGCGCGGCTTGAGAACGAAGGGATCCTCGACAACACGTTGATCCTCTTGATGACCGACAACGGCATCAGCCATGCTCGCGGCAAGCAGTTTCTTTACAACGAAGGCACCCAGATGCCCTTGGTGGTCCGCGGACCAGGAATCGCGAAGGATGTCGTCCGGGACGATCTCATCGAACATATCGACTTGGCGGCCATTTCCCTTGCCGCGGCGGGGATACCCATTCCCAAGACGATGCATGGACGCGATGTGTTTGCGAATGACTACGCCCCACGTGAGGCGGTGTTCGCCGCACGAGATCGTTGCGATGAAACCGTCGATCGAATTCGCAGCGTACGGACAGATCGGTTCTTGTACATCCGCAATTTCCATCCGCGGCGGCCGCATCTGCAACCCAACGCCTACAAGGACGGCAAGAGCATCGTGCAAACCCTGCGGGGGCTGCACGACGCGGGAAAGCTGGACGAACTTACAGAAACGTTGCTCTTCAGCCCAACACGCCCCGCCGAGGAACTTTACGAGTGGACCCGCGACCGTTGGCAAGTCCGCAACCTTGCCGACGCCCCCGCGTATCGCCAGACGCTGGAATCGCTACGCGCGCGGCTTGACGGCTGGATCATCGAAACGAACGATCCCGGCCCGGAGTCGGAGAAGATGTACGACAGCGACATGGCCGTGTATGTTGGCGAGGGCAACCCGGCCGTCGAGAAAAACATTGCCTTGATGAAGAAATGGGCCAAGGAAGGCAAGTGAACCTCGCTCCCGCGAGGCATGCAATAAAAGCCTACGGCAGCTCAATGTCCTTCAGTTCATATTCAACCGGCAGTTCCACAATCGCGGCAGGCGTTTCATAGACCCAGCTCAGCCCCTCAATGCCGTCGGGCAGGTCGAACAGGTAGGCGACGCCGACTTCGTTTTGCGTTTGCCGGGTCGTTTCGAAGCCAGCGTGCTCGATATGTTTGCCGTCGGCTCCGACCAGATACGAAATGTTCTGGAACACCCAGCCGCGGTGCGACTCAAGCGTCTGACTGCCTTCGTCGAGCGTCAGCCGCATGTGAATTTCCCAGATGGCGTTGTTCTGACGCACGTCGTCGAGCGTCACCGCGACGCCGCTCCGGCGCTCCGTCTTGCCGGCGGCTTTGGCGAGATCGTCGAAGCGAAACTGCACCTGCAGGCCCGGAACCAAGGCCCGCAGTTTTCCCCGGAGCGTGGCAATTCGCGCCACCTCGCGCGGCGGCAGCTCGAAGGGCAATAGGATCTCGGCCGCCTGGGTGCCGACGGGCACTTCGACGTCGAGTACCTCATCCGGCTCGCTTACGGTGAGGTGACGCCCCGTTTCGTCGGTTGCCTGCAGATCAGCCGCCGGCTGCGAAATCGCAATCGGCCGCAGCCGCGGCTCCCACGCCACTTCCAACTGTAACCGGAGCGACTTATTCTTTGGCTGACGCAGGTGGCGCTGTGATTGAATTTCGAGCACCTCGACGCGAAACGGCCCGCTGTAAACAGCGCGGCCAAACCGCGGGCCTTCGCCGCGGCCGCGCGGCACGATCGAGAGCGCATCTTCGCCAGCGTAGTAGTAGATTCCTCGGCCGGCCTGGTCGAGAACCTGATCGACGCACGACCAGAATGGTTCGCTCTTGAAGTCGAGTGTAATTGCTATTTCTGTTTCGCCGGCCTTCGCGTCTTCGGGCGCCTGTTCGCGGTTATCGATGAACCGGTTGCCGGTTTGCTCCTCGATGATGGCGAAGACTTCTTTGAGCGGCCGCTTGTTGGCCGAAAGCGTGATCGTGGTGCCGGCGACGGCCGTCTTGGCCATGTGTTCTTCCACGCCGGCCCGAATGCGAAGAAGTTCTCGATCTGCATCCGAGGGCTTCTCATCCTCGGCAGCCACAGGGAACGCAGGCATCAGCAGGACAGCCAACAGAGAACAACCAATGAGTCGCATGTCTCGTATTCCCCGGTGAGGATTCCCTGGAAAAAAAGCAATGCTTTATCTTACCGGCCTGACAACCGCCCGTCTGCCACTGGCTGTGAGCTAGATTTGAACTAGTGTTCGGAACCAGGCCGCACTTAGGACCAACTGCCGTGATGTGCAACACCTTGCGACAGCGATCTCCGGCTCTTGTCGATGGTCGGATCGTTGTGTTAATTCCGGCGGTCGCCTGGGCGATCGTCGCTGGTTCCCTGGCCAGCGGCGCGGAATTCATGTTCCGCGCGCGGGTCGATGGGCAAATGCTTGAGGGCAAGCCTCTCTCCTGGAATACCGAGCAAATGCTGCTGCTGGGGCGTGATGGCCGGCTGTACGACTTCCATCCACGCGATGCCAAGGAAGCGCAAAAGACCAGCCCGCGATTCTTCGGCTACTCGATGTCGGAGATGAAAAGCGAACTGCAACGCGAGTTTGACAAACGCTTCGATGTTTCGACCACGCGGCATTACCTCATCGTCCATCCGGCCGGCGAGCGCGATCAGTGGGCGGAGCGGTTCGAGGATTTGTACAAGCGGTTCACGCATTACTTCCGCGTGCGCGGTTTCACGCCCACGGAACCCCAGGTTCCGCTCGTGGCGATCGTGTTCCGCGATCAGCGCGAATACTACCAGGCCGCTGCAGCGGGTGGAAACCCGTTGCAGCCAAATATGCTAGGCCATTATGACCCGATCTCGAATCGCGTGTTTCTGTATGACGTCACCACCGACGAGGAACATGCCGACTGGTCGGCGAACGCGGCGACCATCATTCACGAGGCGACGCATCAAACCGCGTACAACGTCGGCATCCATGCGCGATTCACTGAGACGCCGCGGTGGCTGGTCGAAGGGTTGGCGACGATGTTCGAGTCCCGCGGCGTGTGGAACGCCCAGTACGACCGCACCCAGGCCGATCGGATCAACGCCGGCCGACTGCGTGACTTCCACGACTACACGGCCACGCGACGCCCACCGGGCGCACTCGTCCAGTTGCTGGCCTCGGACCGGGCATTCAAGAGCGATCCGGAAGGCGCGTATGCCGAGGCCTGGGCACTTTCGTTTTTTCTGTGCGAGACACAGCCGCGGCTGTACGCCGCCTATTTGGAAAAGACGGCCGCGCGGCCGATGTTCAGCCAATACACCGACGCTGAACGAATGGCAGATTTCCAGGAAGTCTTTGGCCGCGAAATGAAGATGATCGAGACGAAGTTTCTGCGATTCCTGGCGGAAATGAAATAGTGGAACGCAAGGTGCCCTGATACGTGTGACCGCCGGCACCAACCGGAAGGCTGAATCGGGGAAGCGGTCGATGGCAACAAACCAAGCTTGACCCACGACGCCAGCCGCAGGCCGCGTTAGGGATCAACCGTGTCCGCCTCAGTGGTATCAGCCGGAGTGGTATCAGCCGGAGTCTCGCTGGCTTCTTCAGCCGATTGGGTTTCTCGCCACGGCTTCTTTTCTTGGTAGCTGGTCAATTCGGCCTGCAACTGTTTGTGCTCCGCCCGGAGCTTCTCGCGGGCCGCTTCGTCTTGCTCCAAATCAATCGACTTTTGGTGTTCCTCCACCGCCTTTTGTGACCATTTTATCGCCGAGTCAAAATCGCCAATTTCCGCGTTCGCGGCCGCCAGCGTACTCAAAATGTGAGGTGTTTGATAACCCGTCAGTTCGCATGCCTGGACGGCAAGCTCAACAGCCTTCTTGCCGTCGCGGACTTCGTCCAGCGGCGACGTGGCCAAAACCCATGCATAATTGTTCAGCAATCCTTCGTTTTCGCCATCGAGCTCGACAGCCCGTGCGAAGTCGGCTGCCGCTTCCTGGTGTTTCCCAATGTTCAAATAGGCATCGCCACGGAATCGCAGCGAACGGGCGTCTTCCGGATTCAGTTCGATAGCCTGGTCAAAGACTTCAATCGCCTTCCGCGGCCGATTGTCGATGAGATAATACGTACCGAGCGGTCCGAGAATCTGGGCCTGGCCAGGGGCCAGTTGCGTAATCTCTTCCAGGTGTTTGATCGCCTGATCGAGGTGGTCGGTGGCGGCCAGAATCTCTGCCCGCATGAGATGGGCAATCGCTATTTGTGGTTGCGCACGAATTGCCTGCTCGACATCTTCGAGTGCCTTATCGAACTGCTTCAATTCAAAGTGAACGCCCGCCCGAACAAGCAACGTCGGTACATTGTTGGGCGCGAGATCAAGCGCCTTCGTGAGTTGTTCGAGCGCCTTGTTCAAGTCGCCTTTTTGGCGGTATAGCTCGCCGCGATGTTGGTAGGGGAGCGCAGCCTCGGGAACAAGCTCCGTGGCGCGGTCGAAACTGGCCAGGGCCTCGTCCTGACGTTTCAACCCCAACAAGACCATGCCGCGCAACTCGTGCGTGCCAGCGTGTTCCGGTTCGAGTTCCAGGGCGCGGTCGATATCGGCAAGGGCCTTCTCGAATTCCTCCTTGCCATAAAGGTGCTGCGCGCGGAGCCGCAAGTATTCGGGGTTCACGGGCTGCAGTTCGATCGCGCGGTCAAAATCCTGAAGCCGCTTTTCGACGTCTCGCTGCACTCCGCCCCGCAACGCCAATGCCTGCGACTGCTGCTCCGGGGTCACTTCGTCGGCCGCCGCATCGACCACCTTGGACAAGGCGCGGCGGGCCGCGGTCGGATCGCCGAGCGGCATCGATTGCAGCCGGCCGATTAGCAGATAGGCATCCCACGACTTGTCATCGATTTCCAAGACTCGCTGCAAGTCGGTCAGGGCGAACTGGCGGATTTGGATCCAACGGGGGTCGCGGCGCGGATCATGCACCGGCGCATTGAGAATTGCCGCCGATAGCGTCGTTGCCCGCTGCAGTAACGACGAAACCAGCAATTGCTCGGCAAATTCGGTGTTTCCTTGGTCGAGACCCTTTTCGAGCGCCGAGTCGATGCTGTCGATCACCCCGTTGAGGTCTTCAAGCCCTTCGACCGTCACTTTAAGCTGTGTGGCACGATCCAGATCGTCCAATCCCTCGTTTTCGGCGCGTACGGGCGCACATAGGGCCACGACTGCCAGGGCCACCTGCCACACCCCAAGTTTCCAGCGACGAAACATGTTGGATAAACTCCTGCAAAATATGCGGAATATCGAGTCCCCCCAACGCGAGCCGCCAGCACAGGGGGGAGACGTGCCGCCTGATTTCGTGTGGCGAAAACCTCACCACCAAGCCCGCGATCCATTATTACCGCTTTCGAGATACGCGGCTACGCATGATTTTCAGGCTCAGTTCCCGAAGGCGGTTGTTGCAAGGGCACCGATTGAACTAGAATCTTGGGTTTTCACCGCGGCGATGCCGTATTGAAAGCCCCGCGCGGTCAAGTGACGGAAGCACCTCCCAGGGACCAGGAAATATGGAAGCGGGGATTGTTGGACTGCCGAACGTCGGCAAGAGCACGCTGTTCAATGCGCTCACTTCGGCTGGAATTGCCAGCGAGAACTATCCCTTTTGCACGATCGAGCCGAACGTGGGGGCGGTCGCCATTCCCGATCCTCGCCTGGCCGCGATCAATCGTTACATCCCAACGGAAAAAATTGTTCCGGCCATCTTTCAGTTGGTTGACATTGCGGGTCTTGTCCGCGGCGCCTCTCAGGGCGAGGGGCTGGGCAACCAGTTCCTCGCCAACATTCGCAACGTCGATGCGATCCTGCACGTCGTTCGTTGCTTTGAGGCGGAAGATGTCATTCACGTGGAGGGGAGTGTCGATCCAATTCGCGACATCGAGACGGTTGACACGGAACTGATGCTTGCCGATCTGCAGTCGGTCGAGTCGATGGAGGATAAAGCAAAACGGTTGGCCCGCACCGGCGACAAGGAAGCCAAACGACGGTTGGAGATTCTGGGTGAGTGTCTGGTGCGATTGGCTGCCGGCCAGCCAGTTCGCGGACTGAAATACGATGACCCGGTATCGACCAGGGTGCTCAATGGACTGCAATTGCTTACAGCCAAACGGGTGCTGTATGTGGCCAACGTCGATGAGGACGATCTCCTTGGGGAAGGACCGCAAGTGAGAATAGTGCGTGAGCGAGCGGGTACCGAAGGGGGAGAGGTCGTACCGGTCTGCGCGCGTCTCGAGGCAGAGATTGCCGAGTTGGACCAGGCCGACCGCGTGGAGATGCTCCAGAGCGTTGGTCTGGCGGAACCGGCGTTGGCGGTTCTTGCTCGAGCGGCCTTTCGAACCCTGGGACTACAGAGCTTCTTTACGGCGGGCCCCAAGGAAATCCGAGCCTGGACGATCCCTGCCGGCGCGACCGCGCCCCAGGCGGCCGGTGTCATTCACAGCGATTTCGAACGAGGCTTTATTCGGGCCGAGGTGTATTCCGTGGACGATCTCGTCAAGCATGGCAGCGAAAAAGCGATTCGCGAAACGGGAAAAATGCGTGTCGAAGGGAAATCCTACGTGATGCACGATAGCGACGTGTGCCATTTCCTGTTTAATGTTTAATGCCGTTCCCGGGTGCTGGCGCTCTTGCGTGACGCCACGAAGTAGCGATAATGTCCAATGTCGCGGCGTTCCGGGCTGCCACGGCAATGCGGCTCGTTCTAGTTCACACGTTCTTGTTCATGTTGGGAGAACTCCTTGGGCGTAAAGAAAACAGGTAAGGGTCGGCGGAAGCTGGGACAAAAAAAGCGCCGCATGCGCGCGAAAATCCGCCATCGCAAGAGGTAGTCTTGCGCGGCGCTGCTCTCGCAGCGCTGGTCTGCCGAGCGTTTTCGGCAGGCATTGCTCGAATGCTGAAGTGGCCGTTCTGGGGTTGCGCTCGTGGTATCTTCTCAACCGCTAGCGGCCTCAGTTGTTTGTGCTTCGATCGCGGCCCGGATGGACTGGGCGAGCG
>JAKEGR010000345.1 GCA_022615465.1 Planctomycetota bacterium
CGAACAGGCTCGAACCGCCGACCACGGCGCGCTCGACCTCGACGGCTTTATTACCGAACTCGCCCAGTTTACCTCCCGTCAGCCCAAGGAAGCCTTGGCCGCCACGTCGCCGGAAACGGCCAACGTGATCCGTCTCATGACGATCCATCAGGCAAAGGGTCTGGAGTTTCCGCTCGTCGTGGTTGCCGACCTGGACCGGAAAGAAAATGCGTCGAGTGAACCGGCCGCCCTGCACGCAGAGCTTGGTCCACTCGTGCCACCTCCTGATGAAGACGACAAAAAGAGTGCGACCGGAATGCGGCTGTATCGCACGCTGGAGAAAGGCGAAGAACGCGAAGAACGTAAACGGCTGCTCTATGTTGCCACGACCCGCGCCGCCGACTACCTGATCCTCTCCAGCAGCCTGGAAGGACTCGACAAGCCCAAGAGCGACTGGATGCAACTCATCGCCGAACGCTTTGATCTTGGGTCCGGTCAACTTAAGGTGGAAACACCTGCCGGTTACGGCACGCCGGCGGTACGCGTTACCCCCGAAGAGCCGGTCACCGATCATAAACCGGCCGGCAGTCCGCGCGGCCCCGATCTGTTGAAGCTGCTGGAAGACGCTCATCAACAAGCGATCAGCGACCGTGGCGGCTTACCGCCCGAAGTCGCCCCGATTCCCGTCGACCGTGCTGCGCGAGTGCAGTTTTCGTTTTCACGGCTGACTGGCCAACTCATTCGTGGCGAGAGGCCGCTACACGCCCAGCCCTTGGAACAAATATCCGTCCGTATTGCGAGCGGCATCGATCCCCGCGACTTTGGCTCGCTTGTTCACGCCGTGTTGCAGCGGATCGATTTTTCCGGGGATAAGGAGACGATCCGCCAGTGGTGTGAACAATTGGCCTCCGAATATGTCGTTCTTCATGCGGCCGAAGCGGGCCGCCAGGCATGGCAAATGATCGAGCGGTTCCTCGGGTCTGAGCGTGGCCGGCAGATCGCCAAGGCAACGGCAATCCATCGGGAAGTGGAATTTCTGCTCGCCTGGCCGCCTGATAGTATCGGAGACCATTCCGAACAGAACCGTACACACGGCCACTACCTGCAAGGCTATATGGATTGCCTGTACCAGGACTCCCCGGAAGGATGGCACCTGCTCGATTACAAAACCAATGACATTTCCGCTGCGGAAATTCCGCAGGCCGCCAAGCGGTATGAGATGCAGCTTTACGTTTATGCCCTGGCGATTGAGCGCTCGCTCGGCATTCCACCGCTTGAGTTGGTGCTCCATTTCCTTCGCCCCGGCATCGAGTACTGTTTACCCTGGAACGACGAGGCCCGCCATCGGGCTACGCAATTGATCAACGAAGCCATCACAGCCTTGGTTTCATCTTCGAACTCCGATCTCTAACTCCTCACCATGCTCTCCCCCATCGCTCAACGCGACTTCGCCCTCGCAATTGTCCGAAAGCTGCGCGCTGCGGGCTTTGAAGCGATGTGGGCCGGCGGCTGCGTCCGCGACCGACTTCTGGGCCTGGAGTCCAAGGATTACGACGTCGCCACGAGTGCCGCCCCGGAGCAAATCCGCACGGTGTTCGGCCGCCGCCGCACGCTCACAATCGGCGCGGCATTCGGCGTTGTCACCGTGCTTGGCCCGCGCGCGGCCGGCCAGATTGAAGTCGCCACCTTCCGCACCGACGCGGCCTACAGCGACGGCCGGCATCCCGACAGCGTTGCCTTCACCGACGCCCAGCATGACGCCGCCCGCCGAGACTTCACGATCAATGGTCTGTTCTTCGACCCGCTCTCGAATGAAATCATTGACTACGTGGGCGGCCAGCAGGATCTGAAGCAACGCCTTGTCCGCGCGATCGGCGATCCCCGCTTGCGGTTTGGCGAAGACAAGCTCCGCATGCTCCGCGCGGTTCGCTTCGCCGCTTCCTTCGGGTTCACGATCGAAGATGCGACACTCCACGCGATCCAGGATATGGCCTCCGAGGTCACGGCCGTGAGCGCCGAGCGGATTGGCATGGAAATCCGCCGCATCCTGGTTGATCCAAACCGCACTATCGGGCTGGAATTACTGCGGGCAACAACCCTGTTGCCCCGAATACTGCCGGAAGTTGCCGCGCTCGATGCCAGTGCTTGGGGAGAAACCATGCGCGTGCTCTCTCAATTGCGCGAACCCTCGTTGCCGCTGGCCATGGCCGCTCTACTGAGCAGGGAGCAAGGAGTAAGTGACGCGGCGTCCGATCTCAAACTCCCTGCTCCCGGCTCCGCGGCCCATGCCAACGATCTCGGCCGCCGGCTCCGCTACACCAACAAGGAAATCGATCGAGTTGCCTGGCTGCTCACTCAATTACCCATTGTCAAGCGTGCTCGTGAAACCCGCTGGCCGCAACTGCAGCGTATCCTCATCCACGACGGCGCGATCGAACTCCTCGCTCTCCACGAAGCGATCGCCGGCCCCGACGACATGGCCCTTGTCTTCTGCCGTGAACGGCTGGCGTGGCCCGCCGAGCGGCTCAACCCGCCCCCGCTGATCGACGGCTCCGACCTGATCCGTCAGGGTATTCCCCCCGGCCCGCGATTTGCCATGCTCTTGGAACACGTCCGAGACGCACAACTTGAAGGTACCATCCACTCCCGCGACGAGGCATTGGCCCTTGCCGACCGCCTCATCGGGCAGTAGGGTGAGTCCAGCTTGACAAGCTCGACGCGATTGCCGCCAGGATCACCCAAAACAGCAGCCCCTTCTTCCGAAACCATTGAACATGCTGAACCACGTCTTGTTATTGGCCGACCAAACCCTTCCACCGATGGACGGTGCCTATTGGCTGATGCTCGCCTCGCGCGTGCTCCACATCCTGGGGGCGATCATCCTCGTTGGCGGAATTTTTTACGTGCGGATGATCGCCCACCGCGATCCACCCGCCAGCCCCTCACGCACGGCCGACGTCCTCTTCTCCGGCAACCGCGCGAAATGGGCCATGTGGGTCGGCATCGCCACGCTACTGCTCGTGGCCACCGGCCTGTTCAACTACGTCATGTTCATGCGTACTTTCGACCGCTTTGCCGGCACGTATCACATGCTGTTCGGAATCAAGTTCCTGCTGGGCCTTGCCGTGTTATTCATCGCGGCGGTTCTGGCTGGCCGATCAGCCGCGGCCGATTGCTTCCGCCAGAACCTGCGATGCTGGCTGTCGCTGGTCTTGCTGCTAAGCCTCGCGATTGTGGTTCTGGCCGCGATGATGCGCACCGTGCCCCACGTACCGAAGCCGGCCGCCGGTCCCCCAGCCCTGATCGCCCCCATGAACGCTGACAACTGACCACGAACGACCAGCGAACTCCCCCATGGACAAGAAAGCCAAGAAACGCATCGATCTTCTGCACAAGAAAATCACGGATCTTAGACTACGCCTGGCAGGCGCAAAACAACAGATGGACGACCCCGCGGAAGTCCGCCAGTTCGAAGCGGATATCGCCGCCGCCCAGGCCGAAATCGAGAAACTCAAAACATCCTGATGCTCGTTCTTCGTGGTTTTTCTCGTTTCCACGCTCCGTGTGGGAACATACCGTCTGCGATGCTACGCGTCGCGTGGGGAGGACGCAAAGCGTCCGTGCATTGCGAGCGTCGGAACGAGGAGTGACGGCTGGAAAGAGCACTGCTGGGCAAGCCAGTAGCGGCACCCTCGCGTGTCCATCCCTCATTCTTGGCCACCCACAATCTCGGAATTTTCTTGTGGTAATTGTGCCAAGACCTGTGCTATGGTGGCGTCTGCTTGGATCGTTCGGATACGCCGCCGTGGAAACGCTGGCCGA
>JAKEGR010000346.1 GCA_022615465.1 Planctomycetota bacterium
CTCGATTGCCGTTGAATGCTCGCTCAGTCGCCAATTATCGATCCATGCCAGCGATACAATTGTCTCATTTCCGAGAAAGCTCGGCCAACCATCGCCGCGATGATGCCACCGTGACCGACTGCCACTATATGAATCGCGCGGCAAGTCACACCGACGGAAATCGCCGTCAGTTGGATGCCGTACCGGCTGCAATATGGTGTTAGGTGACCCAGTGTGCCCCAGAAAAGAGAAAAAAATTCTGCCACCCCCAAACGGCATAGTAACAATGCTACCAGAATTAGATGGAATTCAGCAACTAATTATATCCTGCCCCCTCTGTCGGGGGTACTCAGCCTCGAAATCGACTAGTAATCGCCTCATTTCACCGGGCGGTTTCACGGCAATTGTTCAGTACGATCGGCCTCTATTCCAGAAATCCCGTCATCCATGTGTTCCCACCAACACAAACCCAAAATGTTTCCGAGGTAATCTGAAAAGCATCGGAGCCTGTCCCCATCACCCGGATGCTTTTTGAATGGCCTCCCATATGTATGCCGCGTTGAGTATGGATTCAAGCATCTCCACCAGATGGTGCTCTCCCTTGGCGCGCACTCGGACGATGAACGTGTCGAGCGGAATCAACGATCCTTGTTCGACTGTCGTAAACGCCTCGCATGCAATTCCGTCTTCACTGATGCTAGCAGCATGAACAAGACTTTCCGAAGGATGCCAGGGGGCAAGAATTGCTGCAATCATTCGTTGCCACAACATTCCAATGGTCTAATGACTTGATGAGAACGGATGGTCGCACACTCCGCTTTACACACACGGAAAGATGACACATACTCCCCCTCGATCCACTGCGATCCGGTTGCACGTCACCCCTAAACTACCTACCAGAAGAAATCTTCATGACGCTGCTGTCGATGAACGAAATCACGACCTATCGGTGGTCGTTCGAAGAGGACGTCGAGAAATATCAGCAGGCCGGCTATCGTGCGATCGGTGTGTGGCGGCATAAAGTCGGTGATTGGGATCAGGACGAGGCCATCGAATGTCTGGCCCGCAGTGGTCTGGCCGTGTCAAATCTCTCATGGGCCGGTGGCTTTACAGGCAGCGACGGAAGAACGCTGACTGAAAGTGTTGAAGACGCGATTGATGCGATCCGATTGGCCGCGGCGATGCAGGCTGGTTGCCTGGTTGTCTATTCGGGAGGGCGCAACAATCATACATTTCGCCACGCCGGCCGCCTGCTCCGCATGGCCCTCGACCAACTGTTGCCCCTTGCCGAAGCGGTAGAAGTGCCGCTGGCAATCGAGCCGATGCACGCCGCATGTGCTGCCGAATGGACATTCCTCACGGATTTTCTCTCCGTTCTGGAACTGATTGAAGAATATGACTCCCCCGCTTTGAAGCTGGCGATCGATACCTATCATTTTCCACGGGAGAGTGAACGCGACCTTGTTGCGTGCGCCGCACCCCACCTGGGTATTGTCCATCTAGGTGATCGGCGGTTGCCGCCAGGTTTCGACCAGGAACGATGCCCATTGGGCTGTGGCCTGCTGCCGCTGGGCGACATTGTGAAGACGCTTCAGCGAGCGGGTTATTCCGGCCCGTTTGATGTCAAGCTGATGGGATCGGAGTTCGAAAGCGGCGACTACTGGGATTTGCTTGAAGAATCGCAACTGGCCTTCACTGAGTTCGCCGGGTCCACGGTCTCGCGCATGTTCGCATGACGGCTCAACAGGCTCTCCGCATCAACTCTCGGATCGCCATTCCACGGAGCGAGCTGCGATTCTCTTTTGTCCGCAGTTCCGGTCCGGGGGGCCAGAACGTCAACAAAGTAGCCTCCAAAGCCGTGCTGCGCTGGTCCGTCAAACTAAGTTCGACGCTCACCGAGGAAACACGCGAGCGGCTGATGGCACGACTCGCGCGGCGAATCAACGAGCGTGGAGAATTGATCCTCACCAGCCAGCGGTTTCGCGACCAGTCGAAAAATATCGACGACTGTCTTTCCAAGTTGCGGTCGATCGTGGCGACCGCGGCAACTCCGCCGCGACCACGTAAGAAGACACGTCCTCCCAATGCGGCTCAAGAGACTCGTCTTCGCGACAAGCGGACAACGGCCGAAAAAAAACGCCGTCGCCAAATCCCGGGCAACGACATCTGATGGATTGGACATCAAGCCGTCTTGCTCGGTTCGGCCACCACGAGCAGCAGGCTTTCCCGCACCCCCCGGGTAAACTTTTTCCCACAACGCACTTGAATTACAAGGTTTGCATCCTATTTCGCGGGGCGGTACACTCACTCTTGTAGCCACATGCCGGCACGCGATCCCACGAGGCGTCGAACGAGGTGTCCATAATTTCCCATTGGAAAGGCGAGGGGTTATGATCGAGTTGGGGTTTCACACGGATAACTGGCGTCCTCTGAGCATGGGTTTCGAGGCGTCCGTGGAAAAGGGTCTGGCGTTGGGTTTGCGACACGTGGAGTTTGCCGCAATTCACGGTCAGAATTTCATTCAGGCCATGGGATATGACCCGGGCATCTCGCTGCAGTCCAATGCACGGGCACTCAGGCGTTATCTCGATGGCAAGGGGGTCGCGGTTTCCCAAATCGATGGCGCCTACCCGCTGATGGGCCCCAATGGTTCGTCGTTTGGCGTCCAGTATGTGCAGCAGGCGATTCGTTTTGCGGCCGAGTTGGATTGCCCGAGTGTGGATACGACCGACGGCGCGTTCGAAATCGAGGGTCTGTCTCGCGAAGAAGTGTTCCGCATTACGTGTGACAACTACCGTCAGTGCCTGTCGTGGGCGGAAGACTACGGTGTGATGCTGGCCATCGAACCGCATGGCCCGTACACCAACGATGGCGATTTCATGCAGCGGCTGTTCGACCATTTCGATTCGGAATTCCTTCGATTCAATATGGACACGGGCAACAACTTCATCGCGGGGCACGATCCGTTGATGTACTGCCAGCGATTCCGAAAATACCTGATTCACGCGCACATCAAGG
Organism: Planctomycetota bacterium; assembly: GCA_022615465.1. Lineage (GTDB taxonomy): Bacteria > Planctomycetota > Planctomycetia > Pirellulales > Lacipirellulaceae > JAKEGR01. The sequence goes on from JAKEGR010000346.1 coordinate 2,998, forward strand.
ATGTCAGCGCATCGCTGGCCGCGGCCGCGCGTGGCGAAGAGACGGGCATCGGCAGTTCCCAGGTGCCGATCGGTGGGGGGGTCAATGCCGAGAACATCCGCAAAGTGCTGCAGTATCTCGCCGAGACGAAGTGGGAGGGAGTCGTCTGCATCGAGTGCCACGGCTCGGACGAGAATATGAAGGCCAGTGCGGATTTCCTGCGGGGCGTGTTGCACGATATCGGTCAATGATTCGAAACCAACTAGGAGGCAGGTCATGACTTCTGAAATGAATCGACGCAAGTTCGTACAACATTCCGTCCTTGCCTCGGCCGGTGCGGCGATGGCCGTCAGTGCCGCGGTCAAGCCGACCACGGCGAGGGCGGACGATCCGCCTCCACTAGCATCCACTCCAACCGTCGCTGCCGACATGCCGCGAGGCAAGATCGGAGACATGGAAATCAGCCGTCTTTTGCTTGGCGGGAACCTGCTCACGCACTTCACGCACAGCCGCGATCTCAAGTACGTTTACTCGCTGGCCAAGCACTACAACACGGAGAATAAGATCCTCGAAACGCTGGCCGTTGCCGAAGAACACGGCATTAACACGGTGGTCGTGCATAACGTGCCGTCGATAATCGCCCTGCTCCAGAAGCATCGTCAGCGCGGCGGCAAGTTGCAGTGGATTACTTGCACGTCTCACGCCCTGGCCGGCGGTGATCTGGCGAAGTTCGCTGGTGAAGTCGAGACATTGGTCGATGCCGGAACAGACGCCCTTTATATCTCGGGCGTGGAAGCGGATTGCATGTGCGGGTTCAAGAACGGCATTTCCGCAGTAAATTCCGCCGAGCGGTCAGACAAACCGAAACTCGATGTGCTGGCGCAGGCACTGGACCTGGCAAAAGCGCACGGATTGCCTACCGGATTGGGCGCGCACCGACTGGGTGCCATACAAGACTGTGAGAAAGCGGGCCTCGAGATTGACTTTTACTTGAAGACCTTCCACCACCTCAATTACCCCACCGCCGACCTCAAATACGATTCGAGCTTTTGCCCGGATCCGGCGGAGGAAGTCGTCAAGTTCATGCAAACCGTGAAGAAGCCTTGGATCGCTTTCAAGGTCATGGCGGCGGGCGCGATTCCCCCTCAAAGCGCCTTTGAGTACGCCTTTGCCGGCGGCGCGGATTTCGTCCTGGCCGGCATGTTTGACTTCGAAATCGCCGAAGATGCGCGTATCGTCCGCGAGGTGTTTCCGACCGTGCAGCGACAACGTCCCTTGCAGGCCTGAGTGCGATCCGGGGCGAGTCCGCCAACCATCTCCAGGGCTTGGACATGACTATGCAACGTCGCGAGTTTCTGCAGACCGGCGTCGTGGCAGCATCCGGCCTGCTGGTGCCACGCTTGCAGGCTGCCGCAGCGCCTGCCGGTGCCGGCCAGGAACTGCGGGTGGCTTTGATCGGTGCCGGTTATCAAGGGCGGGTTCTGATGAATGCCGCCATGAGCATTGGTGGAGTCCGCTTTCGGGCGGTCTGCGATATTTGGGAGTATGCGCGGAATTATGGCCAGAAATACCTGGCACGCCACGACCAAGAGGTCCGGGTGTACGAGGATTTTCGGGAGATGCTGGACAAGGAGCGGGAACTCGACGCCGTCCTGATTGCCACACCCGATTTTGCGCATGCGACGCAGGCCAACGCCTGTCTGGAGGCAGGGCTGCACGTCTACTGCGAACCAATGCTGGCCCACAACCTCCCGGCAGCCCGCTCGATGGTCGACACGATGCGACGCACCGGCAAGCTGCTGCAGGTCGGGTATCAGAGACGCAGCAATCCTCGTTATCGGCATGCCTTTGAGAAGTTGATCGCGGAGGCTCACTTGCCGGGACGCATAACGGTCGTACAGATGCAGCGGGCGCAAGAGGCGGCGGACCTGCGCGGGTGGCCAAAGCGATTCACGATTCCCGACGACGTGCTGCGCCGCTTTGGCTATGACGACATGAACCAGTTCCGCAACTGGATCTGGTTCCCCAAGTATTGCGGCGGACCGTACTGTGCGTTCGTGTCTCCTCAACTTGATGTCTGCCAGTGGTTTCTCGAGGCTCCGCCGCGCGCGGTGATGGCGAGCGGAGGGAGAGACTTTTTTCAGGACCGCCCCAGCCTGGACACGGTGATGACGGTCTACGAGTACCCGCACAAGCTTGGGCCTGTGCGCGTCTCGTGCGCCATGCTGACCACGACCAGTGGCGATGGGACACGGCAGTTTGAGCGGTTTCTCGGCACCGAGGGTTCCCTTCAGTTGTCCGAAAACCCACGCTGGGCGCGAATCGGGCGGGAACCCAATGCACCGGATTGGGACCGCTGGATCGACAAGAACTACTTGGTCAAGCAGGAAGTGGAGGCCGCTAACGCCGCGTCCGAGAAGGATATGGACGTACATGTAAGTGGCGACGTCGAGCAGTATCAGTTTCCAATGGCCGTGACAGTGTCGAACTGCCAAGCCCACCTGGAGAACTTCTTCGCCGCAGTACGCGGTGAGGGACCGTTGCGTTGCGCAGCCGACATAGCGTTTCCCAGCCAGGTGGCGGCCTTCAAGGCGCTCGAGGCGGTTCAGGCCGGCTCGACGCTGCAATTGGCGGCGAGCGATTTCAACATTTGACTCACCCCAAGGGCATCCCACAATGCGCACGGACTCGCCAAGCCAGGTCACACTCCACCACCAGGCCATGGCTACCGACTTCTCGATCACGATCGCTTGTCCCGACTCGCGGTATGCTCGCCAGGGGGCGGCCGAAGCGTTTCTGGAACTGGATCGACTGGAGGACCGGTTAAGCGCTTTTCGCCAAGACAGCGATGTGTCGCGCATCTCGCGTCTGGACCCCGGAGCAACATGCGTCGTCGATCCTGAAACGTTGCACTGCCTGCGTGTCGCGCTGGACATCGAACAGGCCACTGGCGGGGCGTTCGATATTGCTTACCGCTCGCATCCGCATCGTGCGGCGTCGGAGTTGATTCGGTTCGGCGACAAAACACCCACGATCGCCGTGCTGGATAACGCCATGTCGCTGGATTTGGGCGGCATCGGCAAAGGCTTCGCTCTGGATCACATGGCCGCGTTGCTGGCCGATTGGGATTTGGACTGCGTACTGCTTCGTGCGAGCAAGAGTACGGTGCTTGCACGCAACGCGCCACCGGGAAAACTGGGCTGGGAAGTCCAGTTCGGTATCAAGGCAAGCCCTCGCAGGTTGACACTGTCATCGTTGGCCTTCAGCGGTTCGGGGAGCGATGTCAAGGGGCATCACATCATCGACCCGCACTCGCGGCGGCCTGCGACACACCATCGCCTGGCTTTCGCCACCGCCCCTACGGGGGCCGAGGCCGATGCACTTTCCACGGCGTTTGTCGTCATGACGGATGATGCCATCCGGGATTTTTGCCGACACGATCCACGCATCGCCGCCTACGTTGTCCTGGCAGATACGGCATCGTTGCAGGCCCTACACGAACCGCGGGAATCGGCGACCAAATTGTCCTTTCAGTAAACGATTACCTCGTTCGGAGGTTTTCCATGCCAAGTCGATTTCGAATTGCTCTGGGAGTGATGTTGTGTGCGGGAATCGGATTTCCCGAGTGGTGCCGTGTCTGTGAGGGTCAAGGAGCGACTGAAAAAACACAGCCGTCGGCGAAGTCGGCTCATCCCTTCTTTGCCTTCTGTTTCGACACGCACGACACAAGGAAACGCGACCTGGAGCAGCAGGCGGCGATGCTCAAGCAACTTGGATTTGACGGCGCGGGCCATGTGGGATTGGATGCTCTGCCCCAGCGACTCGATAGCCTCGATCACGTCGGCCTGCAACTGTTTTTGGCCGGCATCGTAGTGGACCTTACGAAAGCTCCGGACGAGCCACTCAACCAGACTAAGAATGCCCTGCCACTACTCAAGGGCCGCGATACTCTGCTGTACGTCGTATTAACCGGCTATCCTTCCATGGATACGCGGGGCGAGGAACCGGGCGTCAAGATGCTCCTCGCCATGGCGGACCTGGCGGCACGGGAAAAGGTGCGGATCGGCTTGTACCCACACACCTCGGACTGGGTCGCGCGGGTCGATCATGCGGTCGCCGTCGTGAACAAGGTCGACCGTCCCAATTGTGGCGTCATATTCAACCTGTGCCATTTCCTCCGCAACGAAGATCCGAGTACGATGGCGGCGGTCTTGCGTTCCGCGCAACCGCGTTTGATGGCCGTCACGATCAACGGGGCGGATCTGGCGGGCAAGAGTGATCAAGACTGGCAGCGATTGATTCAGCCGTTGGATTGTGGATCGTTCGACGTGCGGGGCGTGCTCCGGGAGTTGAAACAACTCGATTATCGCGGCCCAATTGGCCTCATGTGTTATGGCATTTCCGAAGACAGCGAGGAACACCTGACGCGATCGATGGCCCGCTGGCGTCAGCTCTGCAGAGAACTGGAATAAGCGGAACCTCTTATAAGGAGAACTCGTCCGATGGCAACTCTGCAAGGTAATTCAACGATTTCCACAAGTCTGGTCGAGCATCGAATTCTCGAACACGTCAAGCAGGCGCTTCGCATCACGCTCGATTGGCAGGCTCCGGAAGTCACCATCCCTCGCAAGCTGTCCAGTTTGCAGTTCACCCTCACGTCGTTCCAGCGACATCTCGATCGCGTGATGAGCATTGAAGAAGAAGGGGGCTATATGCGCGACGTGTTGGATGTCAAACCCAATCTCCAATGCCAAGTTGAATGCCTTGCCGACGACCATGCTCATTTCCGCGCCCGCATGCGCAAACTCTTGCCCGAGTTAAACAGTCTGAACGATTGGAATGATTGGGACGATGCGCGCTTCGAAGATGCCTGCAATTGCGTGCGTGCTTTGCTCGATGATGTCGACCGCCACGATGCCCGTGAAATCGAATTGCTTGAAGAGTCTCTCTGGACCGACGATGGTGGCGAGGGATGAATCGCGGCAGATTACACCGGCTGCCGCTACGGATGGCCGAGTCTCCACGGTGGCGGGCAGCCGGTTTGCCGCTGTTTTGCACACTGATTGTAAATTTTCGCTAAACGTGGTGTGCAAGCATCGCTGGTGCCCTGCGACTCTAACTTCTTATCCATAAGCCACTTGCTCGCGCCAAGCGATCTGCCGCCTATTGCCGCGCGAACCTTGGCATGCGTTGTGCGTACAGAACAACGTAACCGACGGCAATGTCGTCCACGCGAGCCGGAACTCGCGTGAGTCGAACAGAGAAGCGGAGGCTGCTTTCAGTGCTATCGGCGACAACTGGTTCGCTACTCGTCACCAACCAAAGGAGTGTTCTATGTTGGTCTTAACACGGAAGCATCAGGAAAAAATTCGGATTGGCGACAACATTGTCATCACTGTTCTGCGAATAAAGGGAAATGCTGTCCGGCTCGGTATCGAAGCCCCCGTCGAAATTCCGGTCATCCGGGGCGAGTTGGTATTCGAGAACACGCCGGCCAAAAGCAACCGCGTGCCTGCCCCAAAAGGTATCTGTCCCAGCCGCTCTGGTGCAATCCATTCCGGAGCCACCTGGCCAACCGGTTCGGCTTCACCTTCGGCAGGTGATTCTCGCAAGAGCGACCCACGGATTTCACTACAACGGATACCGCGCGACGGAGTACGCGAAGCGCTGCCGCGGATTCTATCCGGCGAGAGGCCATTGCGAACAGTGATGGAACAGCGATCAACCGTTTTGTAACGGGATAGGCGATAACTCCAAGTGCCCCCGAAGGTGGACACGAAGCCGGCGCCCCACTTGGTAGCCGGCCATTTTGGAACAAGGCCACATCACCACCGTGTGCTTGATCCGCCGTTTGGCGAGTTATCTGGTACCGGCGGCACTTGCGTTGGAACCTCTGCCACCTGAGTACCAGGGCGGTTTGGGAAATCCTGCAACTCCGCGATCTGTTCGAACAGAATGCGGCGAACTTCCAGAATGCTTTGTGGATGGCGATGCACCGTCATGTGATCCGCCGGAACGGCGATCTGCGATCGCAGGTGCTGCGCGCCATCGAGTTGTGCGCTTGACAGCGACACGACCCCGTCGCCTTTGCCGACGAGATATTCCTCCCAACCGGGATCAGGATCGCGGCCAATCACGTTGTGATACGATACCCACGGCCCCGGCGTTGCTGTCAGAAGCACAGGCAGCACCGGCGAATCGGGCGACAATGAATCGATGCTTGTTCGAATTTCGATCGGCGCGTCGGCGCGGAAGAATTTTTGGTTGCGCGCCAGTAGCTCTTCTTGTCGATGGAGCATCTTGCTGGGTAGGGCGATCAATTTGCGCCCGAACCAGCGTGTAAGCCCGTTGGAAAACTCGCTGCCACGGTGCGGTGTTCCGAGCGTTATCACCCGCCGCACCGACGGATTCGGCTGGAAAAAGAAGGTCGTCGCGAGCAATCGCACGTCGTCTTGATCGGCGGCAAGCTCGGCAAAAGGACGATCACTCATGATGTGCCAGAAATCATCGCTGCTATTGACCGCCTGAAGTTTCGACACAAGCCCGCCCATGCTATGACCGACTAGCACCATCTGATCCAGGGCCGGGTATTGCCGTGCAGGATCGATCCTGCGGCGCACCAACGCCAAGTCCTCCCGCATTTGTGTCGCGCTCAACCAGAACGGCTGCCCCGTGGGATACAGATAGAACCAGAATTGGTAGTGCTGGCGGACGAGCGGATCGCTCCGCAGATCGTTGAACATTTCCATCCAGGTAATCGGGCTGGAATACAGGCCATGCACCATGACGACCGGCATTTTGCGCGGATCGAATGGCTCGAACATGTAAAGCCCTTGCAGTTTCTTCGCTTCCCCCGGCCGCAAGAGGCCAAGCGTTGAGAGATCGCTGTCTTGAAACTGCGGTTGCTGCAAAAAATACGCGAGGGGAGTGCTGATATCGGCTTCCAAGGGAACACTTCGGCCCGCGACTTCGATCGATTGCCGATCGAGCGGATCGTGGAGTTCCAGCACGAAGTGAGGCGCGTTGGGATCGGCGCCCGGGGGTGTGCCAACCTCCGGTGGCATCGTTTTCGCGGCATCCCCACTATCTTTTGCATGAACAGCCGAGTGCGGCGTTGTCACACGGAGGAACGCCGTGACGGGAAAGCAAACGCTCGGAGGATAATAGCCTTCCGTGGCACCCTGCCCTTGGTGACTCCCCCGCACGGCAATGAGCGGCACGCCAAGGCCGTAGCTATGGTAGTGATTCTGGAGACCCTTCACCCGGTAGTCGCTCACGAACTCGAAGCGGTCGAAGTCGTCTTCCTGCCACCCACTGCTAGGGAACACAACATCGAAGGAACAGGCGTGATTGGCCGTCTTCACAATGCGTGAACTGCCAGGCCGCAACTCGCCGTCTTGCCGCACCAATCGCAGCATTCCATCGAGCGATTGGTTGTACAGATCCGAAGCTCCGCGGAATTGAGGGTCATACGGGTTAATAGGGCCTAACGCTCCGTATTCAAACAAGTAACGATAGGCATGGATGATCGCAGTACCATAGAACTCGATGGCGCGATCGCGATGCAGTTTTTCGGCCTCCTTGGCCGTGATGTAAGCGATCTCCGCCATCGCATAATCGTGCTCACGACTCGGCTCACGATGCTGCACATCCCCCAATCGAACCAGCAGTCCCGTCCGGTCGCCCTTCAATGCGTCCACCAGATCATGGCGTCGCAGAAGTTGCATCGTCCGCGGCGTCGGTTTCGGCCCTCCCGGCGACAGCATATCAAGTGTGCCCGCGAGAGGGTTGCGCGGCGTATCACGAACTTTCACCCACTGCGGCGAAGTGGCGCACCCACCGGCTATTGCTCCAAGGCAACTGATGGCCGCACAGACCCACGCCAAATAC
>JAKEGR010000347.1 GCA_022615465.1 Planctomycetota bacterium
AGAACAAAGAGGATGGCGAATGCTCAACAAAACAGGACGTTGTGACGGAACGTGCGACACCTGCGAATGCCCGGCAACAGGAGAACCGAAAATGAGTGACGCAATCAAGAATCAAATCCATGGACATACAGCAACCAAGGATCACCAATCCGTGATAGAGCATATTTTCACTGAACTTCGCAGGGCCGAAGCCAAACATCCGTCATGGCCGACAGATCCAATTCATGCCGTCGGCATCCTGGTCGAGGAGGCCGGCGAAAGCATGCAGGCTGCGATCGATTATGTCTATGCCGGCGGCAGTCTCGAAGATATCAAAACCGAACTCGCCCAGACTGGCGCCATGGCAATCCGGGCACTGATCCACCTCGATATGGAGAATCCTTGATATGCCAAAACTGAAACTCCCCAAACCCGGCGCCCGCTTCGAAGGCGGTTTCTTCGCCGGCCGTTTCTTCATCGGTGACCAGCCCCATGCGCTGATCGTCGCACCGAAGGCAAAAGGCCAGATGGCACCAATGCGCTGGAACGATTCAACCGCGATCGTCACCGACGCCACGAGCTATTGCAATGGGCTCGCCAACACCCAGGCGATGGCCAAGGCCGGAAGCAAACTCGCGGCAAAGATTCTCGCGCTGCGAATCGGCGGCTTCGACGATTGGCATTTGCCAAGCCGCTTGCAGTTGCTGCTGGCCTATCACGAGCTCGCGGCGGTAAAGACGTTTGCGGAAGGCGCGAAGGAAGCGTTTGACCGCAACTGGTACTGGTCCAGCACGCAGCACGCCGAGAACGGCAACTATGCCTGGTACCAGTACTTCGGCAACGGCAGCCAGAGCTACGGCCGCGAGAGCAATGAGTTCCGCGCGCGGGCCGTCCGCACGATCAAACTTTAACCATTCAGCAATTCATCAATTTAAGGAGCCAGACGAATGAACATCACTCGCAACGGCGTCACCATCCAGGTGGCCGACGCCGATATCATCACCATAGTCTTTCAGCATCTCGCGGGCAGCGCCGCTCCCGCAGACCTGCGCGGCATCAGTGTCCCGCGTATCGGCCAGCCGTGGCCCGGCCAGGGCGGTATCTACGCCGGCATCATGCGCGGCCGCGATGGAGAACCGGACTACCATTTGATCGTCGGCCAGAGCATCGATGAAACGACGTGGGAGAAAGCAAAGAATACCGTCGCCTCCATGGAGTCCGAAGGTCATCGGGACTTTACCTTGCCGTTCCGTGCCGAGCAGGCATTGCAGTTCGCCAATGTCCCGGAGCTTTTCGAAAAGGAATGGTACTGGTCTCGTGAGCAGCGCGCCGAGAACGGCGACTGTGCCTGGGGCCAGAGCTTCGGCTACGGCCTCCAGGGCTGCTGCCGCAAGAGCAATGAGTTCCGCGCGCGGGCCGTCCGCAGATTAATTATTCAGTAATTTAACAATTTCGATTTTCATCAGCATGGCCATCCATACCCAACTGCCGATCTACAAGGTCGCCTACGACCTCTTGAGCGTGGCCACGGACTACGTGCAGAACATGCCGCGCCAGTTCCGCGTAGCGATCGGTGGGCGGGTGCGCGATCTGTGCGTCGACCTGGTGCTGTTGGTCTTCAAGGCGAATTGCGCCCGGAACAAGATACCGCTGCTCGACACCCTGCTCGAGCGTCTGGAAGAGTTGAACTTGCTGCTGCGACTCTGCCGGGACAAGCGGTTCATTTCCACCGGCCAGTACGCCAAGGCCATCGAGCTCACGACCAGTATCGGCAAGCAGGCCAACGGTTGGAGAAAACACAATGCATCGTCGCCTGTTGCCTGACCGTCACGGCGGCCCGGCCCGCGCGACTGTTGATCTGGTCGCGCCGCTGGCTCACGAGGCCACCGCCATGTGCACCACGGAGATCGCCGGCCATCCCGTGCCGGGCCGCTCCGGCACAGTTTCCCAGCTGATCGGAGCCCAGGACACCGGGGGCCTTCGGCCGGGCGACGTCGATAGCGCGAACCGACGCAGCACGCCGAGAACGGCGACTATGCCTGGAACCAGAACTTCGGCAACGGCAACCAGAACTACAACCACAAGAACAATGAGTTCCGCGCGCGGGCCGTCCGCAGATCAACCCGGTGCAGGTGCCGGCCATGCTGATTTTTCTTTCGAGGAACTGGTGGCGGCCTATTTCGATTGTCGCCGCAGCAAGCGCAACAGCCCCTCAGCACTTGCCTTCGAGCAAGATCTGGAAAGGAACCTTGCGATACTTTATGACGAGCTGCAGGCCTGCGCCTATCGCCCGGGGCCATCCGTTTGTTTCGTCATCACCCGCCCCAAACCGCGTGAAGTGTGGGCCGCTGATTTCCGCGATCGCATTGTGCACCATTTGCTCTACAACCGCATCGCGCCACGGTTCTATCGCTCGTTCATCGCCGATTCCTGCGCCTGCATTCCCGGCCGCGGCACACTTTACGCGGCCCGGCGCCTCGAGGCCAAGGTTCGCTCCATCACGCAGAACTGGTCGCAGCCGGCGTGGTATCTCAAGTGCGATCTCGCCAACTTCTTCGTCAGCATCGACAAGAACATCCTGCGCGACCGCCTCTCGCGGCGCATGATGGAGCCATGGTGGCTGTGGCTCATCGACACCATTCTGTTCCACGACCCACGCGATGGCGCCATCGTCCGCAGCGCGCCGTCGCGCCTACGGCTCATCCCGCCGCACAAGAGTCTGTTCAACCAGCCGGCCGACCAAGGGCTGCCGATCGGTAACCTGTCGTCGCAGTTCTTCGCCAACGTCTATCTGGACGCGCTCGATCAGTATGCCAAGCACCGCCTGCGCGCCCGGCACTACATCCGTTATGTCGACGACTTCGTGCTCCTGCACAAATCTCCGCAATGGCTCAACGCCGCGCACGCCGACATCGAGGCCTTCCTGCCGGAAACGCTGGCCGCCCGCCTGAACCCGTCCAAAACCATCCTGCAGCCGATCGAGCGCGGCATCGATTTTGTCGGCCAGGTCATCGCGCCGTGGCGCCGCACCCTGCGCCGGCGAACCCTGAACGCAAGCCTGTATCGGGTCGGTCGCATGGAACCGGGCCGGCTTCTCGAAACCGCCAACAGCTATTTTGGCCTGCTGCGCCAGGCCACGCACAGCCATGCCAACCGGACCGAGCTCGCGCGCGTCCTGCGCTGGCGCGGCCATGCAGTGAATGGTCGTCTCACGAAAGCGTTTCCCAAGAAACCGGCGCCATGAAATCATACGCATACACAAGCAAAAAAGACGGGTCGCCCATGCTGAGAGCCGCCAATTACGCCCGCTACTCAAGCGAGAACCAGCGTGAGACCTCGATCACCGACCAATTCTATCTCGGTGAGGTGTACGCGCAGCGCGCGGGATGGCCGGCGCCGATCCGGTTCTCGGATGCGGAAATCTCCGCCTCGACGCCGACACTCCTGCGTCCTGGCGGCCGGGCGCTCATGGAGGCCATTCGCGCCGGTCAGATCGATATACTCCTGGTCGAGGCACTTCACCGGTGCTGGCGCGACATCGTAGACCAAGAACAGACCATTCGAGAGATCGAACGTTTAGGAGTGCGTATCATCGGCATTTCGGATGGCTACGACTCCAACCGCGAAGGGCGCGAGTTACAGCGGATCTTTATCGGTGGTGTCAACCAGCAATACCTCCGCGACCTGGCTAAGGCCGTTCACCGTACTCAAACCGGAATCGCCGTGCGCGGCGGGAACGCTGGCGGCCTCGCCTACGGCTACCGATCCGTTCCCGACGGCGACGGCCACCGCCTTGAGATCGACGAGACCGAGGCCGCGACCGTGCGGTGGATCTTCGCCAGCTATGCCGACGGCCTGTCCCTGCGGGAAATTGCCTACGACCTGAACAGCCGGGCCGTACCCTCCCCGCGAGGCGGCACCTGGGCGGTGTCGGCCCTGTTCGGCAGCCCGGCCAAGGGCAGCGGCATCCTCAACAATACCCTTTACGCCGGCCGCTATGTCTGGAACCGCAGCCAGTGGATCAAGCACCCCGACACCGGCATCCGCAAACGGAAAGAGCGCGACCGTTCCGACTGGATCGTTAAGCCCCGCCCGGACCTGCGGATTGTGGACGAGGAAAACTGGGCCAAGGTCGAGCGCCGGATGGCGGCCCGCAAGCCCATGAAGACCGGCCGACGGCCGTCCTACCTCCTGTCCGGCATCCTGCGCTGCGGGGTCTGTGGTGGCGCTTATGTGGTCGTCTATCGCGGCCAGTACGGCTGCGCGGCACATAAGGACAGAGGGCCATCGGTCTGCGGGAACGGGCTCCGGGTCCGCCGGGACGACCTCGAACGAGACATCCTGGCGGCCGTCAAAGTCGACCTTCTGGCCCCTGACAAGATTGAGGCGTTCCGCCGTGAGCTGGCCGCCGCCCTCAAGG
>JAKEGR010000056.1 GCA_022615465.1 Planctomycetota bacterium
ATCGGCAGCCACTGCCTGATGATGGTTGGCGCGCATGTGGCGCACGACTGCACGCTCGGCGATGGCGTGATTATGACAAACAACGCCATGCTCGGCGGCCATGTGACCGTCGCCGAGCGAGCCTATATTTCCGCAGCCGTGGCCGTCCATCAATTCTGCCGTATCGGCCGGCTTGCGATGGTCGGCGGCTTGGCCCGCGTCCGGCAGGACGTACCACCGTTTGTCACCATTGATGGCGGTACGACGATGGTGGTGGGGATCAACAAAGTCGGCTTGCGCCGTGCTGGCGTCACCGCGGAACAGATGCTGCAACTCAAGGAAGCCTATCGCATCATCTACCGCAGCGGCTTGGCCTGGAATGAAGTGTTGGATATGCTTCGGCTCGAATTCCCGACCGGCCCCGCCGCCGAATTTGAGCCGTTCTTTCGTGCGGGCAAACGTGGCTTTGTGCAGGAACGGCGTACGCCCCCCGGCGCAATCGTCCGCCTCGTGCGCGACGAACAGGAAGACACCGAGGCCACGCCCGCGGTCGAGAAAAAAGCCGGCTAGATCGCTTTCTCGGCAGCGGTGTCGGATCCTCACTCGCCTTGTCGGCCGGTATCGACTCCGCCATGCTTCAGCGCCGCCTGGGCTGCGGCCAGCCGGGCAATTGGCACACGGTACGGGCTGCACGATACGTAATCCAACCCAACCTTGTGACAGAACTGGATCGAGTCTGGATCGCCGCCATGCTCGCCGCAAATGCCGCACTTGAGGTCTTTCCGTGCCGAACGGCCCTTACGAACACCCATCTCCACAAGCTGGCCCACGCCACCCGTGTCGAGCGATTGGAACGGATCTCGCGGGAGCAATTCCTGCTTTAGGTAGTCTGGCAAGAACGTATTGATGTCATCCCGGCTAAACCCGAACGTCATCTGCGTCAGGTCGTTGGTGCCGAAGCTGAAGAACTCGGCGATCTCGCCAATCGCGTCGGCCACCAATGCCGCCCGCGGAATCTCGATCATGGTGCCAACCAGAATGCCGAGTTTACCTTTGAATTTCTTCTTTTCGGCAACATCGCTCATCGTCTGGCGAACCTGATCCACGAGCATCTGCAACTCACGCGCGGTACCGACGAGCGGAATCATGATTTCCGCTTGAGCATCAACTTTCTTTTCCTTGCAGGCAATCACCGCCTCGGTGATGGCCGTTACCTGCATCTCCAGAATCTCGGGATACGTCACGGCCAGCCGGCAACCACGATGGCCAAGCATCGGATTCATCTCGTGCAATTGGCTGACGCGCGTCTTGATGTCATTGACAGAGATACCGAGTTCCTTGGCCATTTCGGCTTGACTCTTAGCATCGTGGGGCAGGAACTCGTGCAGCGGCGGATCCAACAGCCGGATTGTCACCGGCAGACCGCTCATCGCCTTGAATATCCCAATAAAATCCTTGCGCTGCAGGGGCAACAGATTCTTGAGGGCTGAGCGGCGGTCCTTTTCGTTGGTCGCCAGGATCATGGCCCGCATCGCCTTGATGCGGTCCCCCTCGAAGAACATATGCTCCGTGCGACAAAGGCCGATGCCTTGGGCGCCAAATTCGCGGGCCTTCTTGGTATCCTCCGGCGTGTCGGCGTTGGTGCGGACCTTTAAGGTGCGATACTTGTCGGCCCAACCCATGAGCGTGGCGAAGTCGCCCGAAAGCTTCGGCACTTGGGTCGCCACCGTGCCGGCCATCACTTCGCCCGTCGATCCGTCGATCGACAGCGTGTCGTCGTGCGCGAACGTCTTCCCGCCCACTTTGATCTTGCGGCCCTTCCCATCAATCGTAATTTCACCTGCGCCCGCCACGCAGCAACGGCCCCAACCACGGGCAACCACGGCCGCATGGCTCGTCATGCCGCCCGTGCTCGTCAGAATGCCGACAGCCATGTGCATGCCCTCGATATCTTCCGGACTTGTCTCTTTGCGCACGAGGAGCACCTTCTCGCCGGCCAGGGTCCGCTCGACCGCCTCCGCCGCGGTGAATGCCAGCTTGCCAACCGCCCCACCGGGCGAGGCCGGCAGGCCAACCGTCAAGAGCCCCCCTTGCTTCTTCGCAGCGGCCTTCGCCTGGGGGGTAAAGCTGGGCAGAAGAAGCTGCGTCAGGTCGTTCGCGGGTACCCGCATGACGGCCGTCTTCTCGTCAATCAGCTTCTCCTTGACCATGTCGCAGGCGATCTTCACGGCAGCCGCGCCGGTTCGCTTGCCGTTACGGGTCTGCAGCATGAACAACGTACCGCGTTCAATCGTGAACTCGATATCCTGGACATCGCGATAATGATGCTCCAACGTGTCCTTGATCTCGAGGAGTTGCTTGAAAATCTTTTTGTTCCACTTAGGCAACTCATCGACGTGCTGCGGAGTACGAATGCCCGCCACGACGTCTTCGCCCTGCGCGTTGATGAGGAATTCGCCGTAGAATTTGTTTTCCCCAGTGGCCGGATCTCGCGTAAAGGCCACGCCCGTCCCCGAATCCTCGCCCATGTTGCCGAACACCATCGACTGCACATTGACCGCCGTGCCCAACAGCCCGGTGATATTCTCTACCTGCCGATACTTCACCGCCCGCGGCTGCATCCAACTCCTGAACACGGCTTCGATGGCCAACTCCAATTGCTTGATCGGATCTTGCGGGAATGGCTTCCCAAAGTGCTTCTTAAATACCTCCTTGTACTCATCGCATAGCTGAACCATGCCTTCCACGGGCACGTCGGTGTCATTCTTGACGTTGAACTTCTTCTTGATCTTGTTGAAGGCGTGCTCGAACAACTCGTGCTCGACGCCGCAAACTACCTCGCCATACATGTTGATTAGCCGACGGTAGGCGTCGTAAGCGAAGCGTTTCTGACCGGTCGCATTGGCCAGTCCCACCACGGCCACGTCGTTCAGCCCGAGGTTGAGAATCGTGTTCATCATTCCCGGCATCGAAACCGCGGCACCACTACGCACCGAAACCAGGAGCGGATCATTGGTATCGCCAAACTTCTTTCCAAGCTCTTTTTCCAAAAGGGCGACATTCTTGGCCACTTCCTCGCTCAAACTGGCAGGCAGCTTGCGGCCGCTCTTGTAGTACAGGTCGCATACCTCCGTGGAGATCGTGAAGCCCGGTGGCACCGGCAAACCGATGCTCGTCATCTCGGCCAGATTCGCGCCTTTACCGCCCAGGAGTTGCTTCTCCTTGCCGCCGCCCTCGGTCTTGGTGCGACCAAAATAATAGATCATCTTGGAAGGCTGACCGTTCGATTGCGCCTTGGTTGAGGTGTCTTTGGTTGCTTGAACAGACTTTGCTTTGCGATTCAGCCCTGCAGTTGCCATCGGATTGCCACCTAATCTCTAGAATTCTTAAAG
>JAKEGR010000348.1 GCA_022615465.1 Planctomycetota bacterium
ACGGGCCTTACGGTGGCGAATACGGATACCCGGCTCCCGGCGGTTACGGAACAGGTATGCCAGCCGGCCAGCCGTACTATCCCGGGGGTGTCGTGTCCGGAGCGCCTGCCGCGGAAGTTCTACCAGACCAATCATCGCCAACGCGATCCGACGATAATCGGTTTCCACCGCCCGCACCAAATCGGTAATCCCATCCCTTCTTGAGACATCACATCTCCCTTGCACGGAGGCAAGTCATGAACGGGCAGATTCCTTCAGTCTTTGAACTGGCATTTTCGGCACGGTTCGCCGTGTTGCTGTTGGGAGCTTGCCTGGCGTACTCGCCAGCAATTGGGCAGCAGCCTATCAGGCACGACGCGACAACTAGCGCATCTCAGCCGGACATTCGCTTGGGCGGGGCGCTCGACACATCCTTCCAGTATCATCGGCAAGGAGCGTCTGTCGCCCACGGCGTACAGCCAAGTGAAAGATATCGCTACGGCTTTCCCGTGGAAACCTACCGTTGGGGCTGGTTTGGCGCGAGCCGCTATTACCCAACCGTCGTGTGCCATCGCGGCTACTCGGGCGACCAATGCCGCTGGGCGTATCGGTACGGGTATTGAGTGAAACAGGCCCACTTGCCTGCCGTTGCAAACGCCGCCGGCCATTGGTCGCAGCCCACGGCGGCCTCTCGGGCGCGCCAGCGGCAGCTACCGCTGTAACCCGATATTGAAGCTGAACATCTGCTCGTCGTCGGTATCGGCTTTGAGGACCGGGAAGGCGAAGTCGAGCGCGATCGGAGCCGGGCCCATCGCCGGCACGGTGATTCTCAGGCCGAAGCCCGGAGCCACGCGGAAATCGTTAATCGTGACATTCTCTTCCACGGTGCCGAAGTCCGTAAAGACAACCCCGTGAATCATGTCGTCGGCCGTCAGTGGGAACAGGTACTCTACGGTGTTCACCCACATGAACTCACCGCCGACTTGCACGCCGCTCTTCACGGGCGACGCGCCACGGAAGTCAAAACCACGGAGCGTTGAGAAACCGCCCGCGAAGAAATTTTCATAGATTGGCGTGTTGTCTCCCGTGAAGCCAAGCCGCGTCGAAGCGCTGAGGACGTGTCGCCCGGAATGGTCGGGCCGCTCGCGCATCAGGAAATACTGTCGGCCTTCGATGATCGCGCGCGGGTACTCGAAGCTGCCGATCACTTGCTCGACGGAGAATTCGAGATAATGGCCTTGCGTTGCCAGAAACGCGCTGTCGCGAGTATCGTTTGCAATCGTGAACTTGAAACCGTGCAGGGCATTGTCGCCAAGCACCTCGGTGAGTTCGGGAATGGGAGCCGAGATGTTGCTGATGTTCACGTTCTCGCCGCGATAGGCGATCGCCGCCGACAGGTCGTTCTCGGTCCATTGGTAGCCGAGCGACACGCGTCCGCCGAGCCGTTGCTCATCCCAGTCCACATAGCGGCGATCGAAGTAAGAGCCGCTCAAGCCGAGGCTCACCGGCGTGTCCCACAGATACGGCTCTTGGAAGCTCGCAAGATATCGCTGGACTTCGGTGCCGGGCGCTGCTTCCAGTCGAAATCGTTGACCCGCTCCGCGCCACGCCCGACCGCTCATCAACTCATCCATGCTGCGTGGATACCGCTTCCAGTCGAAGTTCTGCTCATCGAGGAGTATCTGGCCCACGAGGCCCGCATCCGAATTCACCGCCACGCCGAGCATCAATCGACCGGTCTGGGTTTCATTCAAGTCGACAAATAGATCGACGGCCGGGTCGCTGTATTGCGGCGCGAACGGATCGGTTTGCCCTGTTGGGAACAATTGGGGATTGGTGGGCAGCGGCGTCGCGGGAGCGATTCGTGGATCAGGCGGCAACGGTTGTGCCGGGCCGTACTGCACGGGTGGCGCCCCGTAAGGCTGCGGAGTGCCGTACTGCGGGGGAGGTGGCGGACTAAACGTTGTCGGCGCACCAGCCTGCGGCGCTGAATACGACTGGGGAGGCGCCGCGCCAGGGGGCGGATAGGCCGGTGTCGTGGGCGCCTGATAAGGACTCTGTGTGCGAACGACAAAGTTCTGATACGGATTGGCCGGGCTGCCGCTGTCATAGGGATAACGCCGCACCTCGTGGCGAATCGCCGTAGGCGTCAATTCCGGGTCCGCTGCCGGCGCGCGATCATCGAAGCTCAAATGCACGTCAATCTGGTCATCACGTTCGGCGAAATCGGATGGCGGCTGAACTCGAAACGTGCGTGTTCGCTGAGGCGGATAAAAGGTCGCCGATTCCACTGGCCCTGCCGATGCCATCGTGGCAACCGACGGCAAGTTCACGCCAGGCGGCGGCAGCAGGGGGGCGGCGGAGGGTGGAAGGACACTCAGCGATGCGCGCGGCGTCGCCAGAGGGTCGGGGCTTTGCCCGCGGAATTCGGAGTGATCCATGTCGGTGGCAAGTTCCGTATCGCCCAGTTCTTGAATGCGATAGGTGATCTTGGGCGCGACGCCTCGCGTGGGATCCGTCATGAACAATCCGCTGGCCTGCAGTCGCCGCTCACTCGCCTTGACTTCACGGATGTCAACGATCTGGCCCGGGCGAATCGAAAGCCGATTGAGTGCTGTTTGAATCCGTGTGTGAGGCGTGTCGCCGTCGATGTGGACATAGATATTGCCGACGCGCCATCGTTTGCCCTCTTCGATGTGATACATCAGATCGAGTTGTCCTGGCTCTTCGAGAAAAATTGGTTCGGCGCGGATGTCGGCAAACACATAGCCCTGGCTGCCATAGAGTTCTTTGAGCCACTGCACATCGCCGTTCATCACGGCCTGCTCGAACGGTTGGTCTGCCAGTAATTTGACCCCCATCGCGAGCGATTCCCCCGCAAATATCTTGTTGCCAATGAAGCTGACGCTGCGCACCTGGTAGCGTGGCCCTTCATGAATCACGAACCGCAATGTCAACCATTGGTCGTCGTCGTCGTATTCGAGCTTCCGCCCGACTTTGGCTTGAAAGTAACCGAACGAGCGGTAGTAGTTCGTGAGTCGTTCGACATCGCCATCGATTTTCTCGAGATCGACAAAGCCTTTGAAGACCATCATGAGCGGCGGCTTGGATTCGATCTGCGTCCGAAGTCGGCGATCGGTGGCAAACTGATTGCCTTCAAACACGACTTTCCAGACCTTCTGGCGTTCCCCCTCGTTGATGACGAACACAATCCCTTGATCGGTTGCCTCGTTGCCTTCCAGGATCGTGATCTGTGCGTTGTTGAACCCGCTTTCGCGATAGAGCGCTAGCATACGACGCCGCGCTTCCTCAACCGCATAGGGATCGACCGGTCCGCCGACTTTGAGGTCCGTTTCCTTTGTCAGCTTCTTGTCACGAATACCCGAATTCCCCAGGTATTCGACGTAACGAATCACTGGCCGCTCAACGACCGTGAAAATCACCACACGACCGTTGGGGGCCTGCTCGTAGGTCGGTTGGACATCGACGAACCAACCTCGCGTAGCCAGTTTACGCACATCCCGCTGCACCAACGCCGGATCAAACGGCCGGCCGGCGCGAGTTTGCAACTGATTCAGCACCTGCGATGTCGGAATCGTCTTGTTGCCCGCGATGCGGACATCGGCCACCGTCTCGTCCGTGGCCGAAAGGGTCGGCCCGGAAGCTTCCAGCTCAGTCTTCTTTTGTGATCCGAACAGCGTCGATGGAATGGAATTTAGCCCACCCGGACCCATGCCCTGGGCATGGACAGGTGCTGCCCAGATCAGGGCAACCGCAATCGACATCGCGACTGCGAACCGACGGCAGCGATCGATGGCACGCATCGTCCTTGAGACTAAGCCTGGTGCGGTTGTGGGATGACCCATGAAAAGGCGAGTTGAAAAGCCGTTGACCCATGATCCCGCGGTGCCGATCGCCGCGCCACCGAGTCGTCGGGCGAATATGTCCAAAAGCCGCGTAGAGATAACGGAATTGCCGGATGCCCACAAGGCAGATTCCTCTCGGATGATGGTTGAGCGAAAATCAACGCTGGGTTGGCCTATGCCCCTCATGGGTTTTCTGCTACTAACCACGGCCCGATGGTGTTTGCCAGTGCGGCACCGCTCGGATTTCGCTCATTCCGCAGATAAAGGGAAGTAGACGACCATGGCTGGGAAGACACGTTTTGCAACGATTTTCGTGGCGTTGCCATCGTTACTAGCGGCCGGAGGTGGTGCGGCACATTACTACGCCAATGGCGGTAAGTTACCGTTCGCAGCCAGCTTCGCCCGTTTCACTGCGACAGCCAATCCCGGGGAGAAGCAAGCCGCCGAAGCCGAAGGGTTACATATCTCGGCCGCCGATTTGGACGCAGTCGAAGGTGCCTGGGCAGGCACGAATGGCACCAACGATAGCATGTCGCATCCTGCTCGCTCTGCTCAGGCTACGGCCGATTCCTCGCAAATCGCCCGTTCGGCTGGCGTTGTGTTGGCCCAGGCGGAGATGCCGGCAAAGACTGGCTCGACGCCAACTGACCGCTATGCGATTCCGGCCGAGGTGCCATCGCCGGCCGTGGTGCCGGCTGGTACCGATCCATCGATTTACGGTTCCACCATGAGAAACCCGGAGGACGCCCCAGCATCCCCTGCCAACGCGGTTTATGCTGGCAGCCCACAGGCTACGGCCAACAACTCAGAATATTCAGCCGGCAACCGCGACGGAATCTCGACCGCTGCTGAACCCGAGGTAGCCGACGAGTTCGATCATGCAGGCTCACGTGTTGCGACAAGTGGCTCTCCACCTTCGGCTGTTACCCGCGGCCAGGAGCCGAACGAACCGGCAGCCTCCTCCAAACGGGACATCGCTGACCAGCCGGGCGCCAATCCACTTCGCACCATCCCAACCGACGCGAACGAGAACGTCGCCGAGGACGATGCCCGGGAGGCCTTCAGCGACAAATCCCCGCCTGCGGCAGGCGATCGTTACAGCAATTCGGCAACCGCTCCTCGCAGCCTCGATCCGACTGCACAGCAAACCGCGCA
>JAKEGR010000349.1 GCA_022615465.1 Planctomycetota bacterium
GATCCACAACGTGAAGATCATTGCGATCAGTCGTCGAACGACGAACTTGGTCACTGCGTTGACTCCATGAATTCGTTGGGGCGCGGGTCGTTGGGATCGACCGTCGGATCGATCCACATCGCGCGCAGCGGATGGGTGTCTTGTAAATTGTTGTAGAAGCCACGGACGTACGGTTTCACCATGTTGCGCGACACATAGAAATAGACGGGAATGATCGGCATCTGGTCCATGAGGATTCTCTCCGCACGCTCCAACATGTTCATGCGTTGGGTGGCGTCAGGTTCCTGGGCCGCATCGGCAATCAATCGGTCGTATTCCGCATTGCTGAAGCCGGTATTGTTGTTCTCGCCGTTCGTGACATACATGTCGAGAAACGTGTTCGGATCAAGATAGTCGCCGACCCAGGCGCGACGCGACAACATGAAGTTCATTTGCTGCTGGGTGTTCTGGGCCGAACCCCATTCCTCGTTTCGCAGTGATACTCGGATCCCCAGCTCGCGCTGCCACTGCTTGCGGGCCAACTCGGCAATCGCCTGATGCGATTGATCGGTGTTGTAGTGGATTTCCAGCTTGGGAAAGCCCCGGCCGTCGGGATAACCCGCCGCGGCCAGCAGGTCTTTCGCCTGCCCCGGATTGTAGGGCGGGCAAGTCTGCTGCCGATAGCCGGGCATCGCGGGCGGAACCAGGCTGTAAGCGGGCCTTTCCCCGGCCCCCGTGGCCACCCGCGTAATCTCTTCCCGATCCAGCGCCATCGAGAGAGCCTGCCGAACACGCACGTCGTTCAACGGAGGACGCGTTGTGTTGAGAAGATAAAAGTACGTGGTGAGCTGCGGTGACGTGGCCAGATCGTTGCGAGGCGGATCGCTCTTGAGCAGTTCGCGCAGCACCTCGGTCGGCGGAACCGTGAGCCAGTCACTCATTCCCGTCATATACAAATTGAATGACGTGGTGCGATCATCGACCGAGAGGGCGTCAACAACTCCCAGGCGGACGTTCTTCCGATCCCAGTAGTTGTCGTTCCGCACCAACCGGATCCGGTCGCGAATTCTGCGTACAGCCAGCTTGAACGCGCCGTTCGTGATGATGTTCTCTGGTCGGGTCCAGGCTGGTGAACCGTGTTTCTCCAAACAGCCCTGATGCACCGGCGAGAGCGGATAAAAAGCTAGCAAGTCAAGGAAATAGGGCGTCGGGTTCTCCAACCTGATTTCGAGTGTGCGATCGTTGATCCCACGAACTCCAACTTCCCGAAAGTCGAGGAGCACCTGTCGGCAAGGCTCGACATCACTTGGCAGTGCCGCGTTTTCGGCGGCAGCCATGAACCGCCTTTCTTGGCCGTCGATCTCCACAACAAAGAGGCGATTCCTGCTCGACTCTGCCGCCTCGCCAGGATTTCCGTGGGTGTCGATTCGGACACATCTTCCATGCAGCAACTTTCCCCGCACCGTGTTGGGGATACCGGGCGAAAGATTCACTTCCACTTCGACGGGATCGCCCGGCTCGATGCCGCTGCCGCCCATGTTGTAGCGACGTGCGTTCTTGATGTACCACGCCTGATAGGAATAGCGAGAAGCCGTTTGTGGATCGAGAAGGCGGCGAAATGAATACAGAAAATCGTGCGATGTCACTGGATCGTCGTTGGACCAGCGGGCATTGTCGCGCAGATGGAACATGTAGACACGACCGTCGTCCGAGACGTCCCAGTGTTCGGCGACGCCCGGCTCGGCCAGATTGTTGTCGGCACGCGGCCTCGCCAGGCCTTCGAAGATAGACCACGCGATGCGGCCTTCGGGGTGACCGGTGATGAGGGCTGGATCAACGGACGCCACCTCCGTTTCGTTGACGAACGTGAAATCGGCGGGCGGCAGGTGGCTTCCATGCACAGCCCAAGCCACGGCCGCCAGACCCGCGACAAGCATCGTCAGAAAAAACCAGGTGCGCCCAGACATTAAGAATAGCTTAGCGGGACAACGCGGCGGCCGCCAACTACAATTCGATATGTCGCCACGCATGGTTGTATCCGCTTTCTGTTCCATAGGTGCGAACGCATGTCCAAATTTCTGCATGTACGTCACAAGCCGCCAAAAGAGCTCTCCCAGCCGCGGGAGCTGGTGGTTGTCTGCGCGCCGATGCGGAGCAACATCAATCTGTCGCGCATGGTGCGGCTGGCGGGCTGTTGCGGAGTGGAGCGAATGCTATGCACCGGGCCGGTGAAGCTCGAGCGTAGAATCGCGCGTGACGGCGCCGACACCGTTCGCATTGAAACCCATCGCACACTGCTCCCGATGCTCGACTCACTCCGCGAGGAAGGATACCGACTCGTTGGCCTGGAACAAACGACCAATTCGCACAGTTTGCACGATTATCGGTTCGTTCGCCGAACCGCGATCGTGGTTGGCAACGAACGGACCGGCCTGACGGACGACATCCTCGCGAGGCTTGACGACGTGGTCGAGATACCCGTGTGGGGCTTGCCCTACAGCTATAACGTGGCGACTGCGACTTCGATGGCCCTGTATGAATACTGCCGGCAGTTTCCGGAGGGGTGAGGATTTCTTGCCGCAATTGCCGCGTGGTTTTCTGTGTTTGTCGCGAGATTCGTTTTATGGTCGAAAGTGGCCACGCGCCTCTTTATCACCCAGCCTGCATACGGTAGAATCCATCCGGCCTTCGCCTTACCACACAAAGTTGTTTTTCATGTAGACATAGTAGAAGGGGATTGATTATGGCGGCGCAAGCTGGCAGCAAAATTGTTACGGTAATGCAGGAATCGCGGCTCTTTCCGCCGCCGAAGGAGTTCGCGGCCAAGGCACGTATTAAGTCCTTTGAAGAGTATGAAAAGCTGTGGGAACAAGCGAAGGCCGATCTGCCGAAGTTCTGGGGCGAGTTGGCGCGAGAGGAGTTGCATTGGTTTCAGCCCTTCGAGAAGCCGCTGATCTGGAATGAGCCGTTTGCGCAATGGTTCCCGGGCGGCAAGACAAACGTCTCGTACAATTGCCTGGATCGGAACATCAAGGCCGGGCTGGGCGACCGCACGGCATTTATTTGGGAAGGGGAGCCGGGCGATAGCTGCAAGTTGACCTACTCCGAGTTGCACCGCGAAGTCTGCAAATTTGCGAACGTGATGAAGGGGCTGGGCATCGTGGCCGGCGATCGCGTGTCGATGTACCTGCCCATGGTGCCCGAACTGGCCATCGCCATGCTGGCATGCGCGCGAATTGGTGCGATCCATTCGGTGGTTTTCGCGGGCTTCTCCGCCGAGGCGATCGCCGATCGCAATCGTGATTCCGAAGTGAAGTTGCAGATTACGGCCGATGCCGGCTGGCGACGCGGCAAGGCGTTGCCGCTCAAGAAAACGGTCGACGAAGCGCTGGCCAAGTCGCCCTCGGTCAAGCACTGCATCGTGCTCAAACGAGTGAGCCAGGACGTGCCCATGCAAGCAGGCCGTGATCTATGGTGGCACGAGTTGATGGCCAATGCCTCGGAGGATTGCCCGGCCATGCCCATGGATAGCGAGGCTCCGCTGTTCATCCTGTATACGAGTGGTTCGACCGGAAAGCCCAAGGGCATCAAGCACACCACCGCAGGCTACAACCTTTTCGCGAAGAAGACCTTCCAATGGGTGTTCGACCATCGCGATGAAGATGTCTTTTGGTGTACGGCCGATATCGGTTGGATTACGGGGCACTCCTACGTGGTCTATGGCCCGCTCTCGGCGGGTGCGACCGTGCTGATGTACGAGGGCGCTCCCAACCATCCCGATGAAAGCCGCTTCTGGCAGATCATTGAGAAGTACAAGGTCTCGGTCTTTTACACCGCTCCGACGGCGATTCGTGCCTTTATCAAGTGGGGCGATCACCATGTGAAGAAGCACGATCTCTCGAGCCTGCGGCTGTTGGGTACGGTAGGCGAGGGGATCAATCCCGAGGCCTGGATGTGGTATCACAAGATGATCGGCAACGAGCGCTGCCCGATCGTTGATACCTGGTGGCAAACCGAGACCGGCGGCATTATGATGAGCCCGCTGCCTGGAGCGATCGCCACCAAGCCCGGAAGCTGCACGAAGCCTCTCCCAGGCATTATTCCCGCGATCCTCGACCACTCGGGCACGCCCGTCGAACGCAACCACGGCGGCTGGCTCGTCATCCAGCAACCCTGGCCGGGAATGCTTCGAGGCATTTGGGGCGATGACGAACGTTTCAAAGAGGTCTATTGGCAGAAATCGCCGGGAAACTACCTGGTCGGTGACAATGCCCGCTGTGATGACGATGGTTACTACTGGATCATGGGCCGGATCGACGACGTGCTGAACGTGTCTGGTCATCGGCTCAGTACGATCGAGATTGAAAGCGCGCTCGTATCCCATTCCAAGGTGGCCGAGGCAGCAGCGGTCGGCCGACCGGATGATCTCAAGGGCGAAGCGGTGGCCGTCTTTGTGACGCTCCGTACCGGTGAGCCGTCCGATGCGTTGCGGGACGAACTTAAACGCCACGTCCGAAAAGAAATCGGCGCGCTCGCTCAGCCGGATGATATTCACTTTACGGGCGCGTTGCCAAAAACGCGCAGCGGTAAAATCATGCGGCGGCTGCTCAAGGACATTGCCGCCGGCAAGGAAACCGTTGGCGACACAACGACGCTCGAGGATTATAGCGTGCTCGCCAAACTCCGCTCAGATGAAGATTGACCACGAACGCCTTGCAAGGGCGATTGTGTTTCACGGTTGATGTAAATACGACGCGCATCGCGGCCATGTTCCGGCATGGCCGCTTTGTTTGGTGTCTGGCATGTGGAGCTTTCCATGGCTGCGTATTCTCAGGCCGAATTGGTCAAGAAGAAGTGTTTGCCCTGCGAGGGCGGCGCTAAACCGTGTTCGCTCGAAGAGGCCCATAAGCAACTCGCCCAACTCCCTGGATGGCGATTGACCGACGATGGCAAGCGAATATCCAAGGAGTGGACCGCGAAGAACTTCATGGCCGGGATCGAGTTCTTCAATCGCTGTGCGCAGGTAGCGGAAGACGATGGCCACCATCCCGACTTGCACATCGAAGGTTATCGCAACGTGCGGGTCGAATTATGGACCCACGCCATTGGCGGCTTGTCGGAGAACGATTTCATCCTGGCGGCGAAGATCGACCAGCTACCCATCGAGCGGAAGCTGTAGGGGAATCTCGGTCCCGCGCGGAGCCTGGGAACAAGCAGGGGACGAAAGGCGCCATCATGGTTTTCGACTTATCCCAATCGTTGCCGATCGCTTGCTACCTGGTTCGCAAGAACACGGACGGACGGGTGACGGCCCGCGTGGAAACGATCTCCCAAGAGGCCTTGCCGGCCGGCGATGTGCTGGTTGAAGTCGCCTACTCGTCGCTCAATTACAAGGATGCGATGGCGTGTCAGGGGCACCCGGGAGTGGTCCGAACCTTTCCCCACGTGCCCGGGGTCGATTGCTCCGGAACGGTGGTCGAGAGCGCCGCCAAGGATTATCGCCCCGGCGACGAAGTGCTCGTCACTGGCTACGAATTGGGCGCTGGTCGCTGGGGTGGTTTTGCGGAATATGTGCGCGTGCCGGCCGAGTGGATTGTGCGGCTGCCAGAGGGGCTTTCGCTCCGAGAGGCGATGATCTACGGCACGGCCGGGTTCACGGCGGCACAGTGCGTTACGGCGATCGTCGCGCGCGGCATCGCGCCCGAGAGTGGACCCGTGCTCGTGACGGGCGCAACGGGCGGCGTCGGCTCAGTCGCCGTGGCGATCCTCGGGAAGCTTGGCTATGAGGTCGCGGCGGTTACCGGCAAGGCAGAGCGGCACGACTGGCTGCGGCAACTCGGGGCCAGGACGATTCTTGGCCGCGACGAAGTGAATGACACGAGCGATCGGCCGCTGCTGGCGGCCCGGTGGGCCGCGGCGATTGATACCGTCGGCGGCCGGGTGCTCGCCACGGTCCTGCGTTCGATGCACCACCGCGGCTGCGTGGCGGCGTGCGGTTTGGTTGCGGGGGCTGAGTTGCCGCTTACCGTCTATCCGTTCATTCTTCGCGGAGTCACGTTGGCCGGGATTGACTCGGCCAAATGCCCGCGGCCAGAGCGGCTCGCAATGTGGCAGAAGCTGGCCGGGCCGTGGCGTGTCGAGCGGTTGGAAGAACTGGCCAGCGAGGCGACGCTCGACGACCTGCCCGATCGCGTCGAGAGGATTCTCACCGGCAACATGGTCGGCCGAACGGTGGTTGTGCCGCGGACGGCGACAACGGGTTGACGGTGCTGGTTGGCGACTACGGCCGGAATGACGAGGTCGACGCGGCCGACTACACGGTCTGGCGCGACCGGCTTGGCACGTCCCTCACGTTGCCGAACGACCCGACGCCGGACATCGTGGATGAGAGCGATTTCGCCGCCTGGAAAAACAACTTCGGCATGATGGCCGGCAGCGCTCTTGTAGCCGAGTCTCTCCGAGACTCGGCCTTGGCTGGCAGTCTTGGCAGCGGCAGTCTCGGAGAGACTGCGCTACGTGTGCCCGAACCGAC
>JAKEGR010000350.1 GCA_022615465.1 Planctomycetota bacterium
GCGTTCTTTAGCGCCACGCGCTGCTGAAGGCGCGCCTCGTCGTCTCGCTTCAATCCGATGTTCGGGACCTCGAAACCCGGCTGGTTGGGATTACCCGTGACTGTCACCGGGCACTTCAAAACCGACCACCGGTGGGCACTTCAAAACCGACCAGCCATAAATGGGGGGTTCGTTCTGGTTTAACGCATGACTCGTCGATCTCCAAACACTTTCCATTTCCTTCTTGAAGGAATTCTTCTGCTTCTGCTCCGAGATGTTGCGAACGTGTGAGGGATCTCTCTCTTACTTCCTCTTGGAGGTGCCTTTTTGGGGCGGCGGCTGCTCCTCGACCCGGCGGGCACTTTGGTCGGTTTTGGCGTCGTCGAGCCGGTGGGCACTTTGGTCGGTTTTGACGCTGGGTTGCGATCCATCTTCGGACGAGGAATTTCCCTCGCCGGCGCGCTGGCGGAGGCGGTAACTCTTGCCGGTGATTTGGATGAGTTCGGCCCGCTCCAGGAAACGATCCAGGATCGCCGTGGCGGCCGGGACGTCGCCCACCAGTTTGCCCCAGTCCTCCAGCGGGCGGTTGCTGGTCATGATCGTGCTGCGCAGTTCGTGGCGCCGCATGATGATCTCAAAGAGATATTCGCCACTTCGCTTGGGCAGTTGTTTCATGCCCATGTCGTCGATGATCACCAGGTCGGGCTTGAGGTAGCGGCCCATCACCTTGTCCTCGCCGCCCAGGGCTTCGTCGTGCAAGAAGTCACGAACCACATCGAAGATGGAACGGTACAACACGGCAAAGCCGGCTTTGATGACGGCATGGCCGATGGCCTGGACTAAATGTGATTTTCCCGTGCCCGGCGGTCCCAGGAATAACACGTCTTTCCCCTCTCGAAGGAAACTTCCTGTGGCCAGGTCGTAAACTCGCTTTCGCGGAATGGACGTGTTGAAGGACCAGTTGAAGTCCTCCAGGGTCTTCTGTTCTCGAAAGGCGGCCTGCTTCAGTCGCCGCTGGTGGAGCCGATCCCGGCGTACCGCCAGCTCATCCTGCATGATGAGCTCCAAGAACTCGACGTGGCTCAGTCGGTTGCCGGTCGCTTCCTGAAGGCGAATTTCCAGCGAAGCGGCCAAGCCGCTCAAACGCAGTTGCTTCAACACATTTTCCAAGTGGGGATTCATCGCACAGGCTCCTTTCTGAAAGCCGATTGGACAAACTGCGAATACGTGATTAAGGGCCGGATCACGGGATGGTCTTCGACAAAATCAAATTGCTGTTGCTTGTCGCCTTGCCGCTCGATCAGTTGGCGAAGGGTCCGCAGGCGATAGGCGCCGTGAGCCAGCGCCAACTCACAGGCCCGTTCGATGGCGCGGCTTTTGTACTTGCGAGCCAATTGCTCCAGGCCCATCAGCACGCGCACGCCCTCGACTCCGCGTGCTTGCAGCATGGCCGCCGCCCAGTCGCGAGTGTGGTCGCCAATCAAGCTGACGCGCGAGAGCCAGTACGTCGCCCCGCGTTCCACGCCGTTGATTTTCTCGGTGGCGATGTGGCTGTTTTGCGTGCTGAAGCCACCTTCCGCTTGCCTGGCGTGGAGGGCGATCTGGTCCATCTGGGCGTCAAAGATCCGCACCAGCCGTGAATCCCACCGCAC
Source organism: Planctomycetota bacterium (assembly GCA_022615465.1). GTDB lineage: Bacteria > Planctomycetota > Planctomycetia > Pirellulales > Lacipirellulaceae > JAKEGR01. The sequence goes on from JAKEGR010000350.1 coordinate 1,632, forward strand.
CCATACGTCGCGGCCCAGGTACTCCGGCGGCACGGAATAGCAGGCCTTGGCTACGGCGACGTGGCCATCTCGATGGACGATCCGCTGCGCCTCGCGAAAGGAAGGGAACCGCTCTAACGGCAAAGTTTGCAACGCCGGTCGCTCCACCTCCTGGAAGAAACGGCCCACTTGCTTACGCGTCGTGCCGTGAATTCGGGTGTCGGCGACGTTCGTTTCCCAGTCCAGTAGGTGCTGGTTTTCCTCCTGGATGCTGGAGAACTGATGGCCTTTGAGGCCGTTTTCCTGGACATAGTCCACGCCGCGTTCCACTTTGCCTTTGTGACGTGGCATTCGCGGCCTGGTGGGCAAAATGGCCACGCCGTAATGGTCGCCGAACGAGCGGACCTTTGGATTGAGTTCTGGGTCGAACCAGTCCGCCTTGGTGACTGCCGCGCGCAAGTTGTCAAGCACCAGCGTTTGAGGCGCGCCGCCAAAGTGCCAGAAGGCATTCTCCAGACAACGAATGAAGTTGTCGGTCGTTTGGCGATCCACCGCCTCGCTGTACCCTTTGCGCGAACAGCTCAGCACGACCCGCAACACGTGCGGCCGTCGCCGCCTGCCGCTGGCCTCGACCACCGGAGCCCCGCGGCCGAAATCCACTTGGGCTTCCTGGCCCGGCTCGCACTCCAAGCGTCGATAGGGCAGTTCTCCGCCGCCTTGGAGCCGGCGCACGTACCGTTTTACGCTGTCGTAGGCGTAGCCGAAGTCGTGTTCGGCGACCAGGTCCTGGTAAATGCGCTGCGCCGAGAGTCCCTGACCAAGCTTCTCCAGGATCAGCTCGCGGAACGGCTCGCAGAAGCTCCGCGAGGCCTCGCACTCGGCCTCATCCGGGCTGCCTTCGAGCCCCTCAGACCCGGTGGGCACTTTGGTCGGTTTTGAGAGCCCCGACCCGGCGGGCACTTTGGTCGGTTTTGAAGCCTGCACGTAGCGGGCTACGGTCGTGTGGTGGATGCCCAGTTCTCGGGCAATCCGCCGACGGGACCAACCACGCTCGGCCAGCAGTCGGATCGCTTGCGCCTTGTCCATTTTGAGTTGATTCGCCATGACCCCTCCTTCGGCATGTGAAATGCCGATAAGGGTACACGGCGCATCCCTTTCGCCTCAAAATGGTCGGTTTTCAACTGCCCGATCGTGGTCGGTTTTGGGTGCCCGGTGACAGTACGCCATCGGTTCACCTATGCGGTTTGCTGCTCAGCGGCCGCGCGGAATTCTAGCTCGGCACTGCGGATAGCCGAGACGCCATCGGCAATCGACATGACGCGATACGTGTAACCGTTTGCCC
>JAKEGR010000005.1 GCA_022615465.1 Planctomycetota bacterium
CGGGCCGCGGGGGGTTCGTCGGCGGTTCGGCGGTTGCCATCTCCTCCACTTCCGATCCGCCGAAACGGCCGTACTGGTAGACCAGCACGCCGGCCAGCACCACTGCCAGCGCACCGATCAGCGCCAACTTTCGAGGCGTCACCCCCAACCGTTTTGCGAGATTCGCCAGGCTATCCATGGCCCACCTCCTTCCGTGCTCCAGGTTCCGGGTCGCGCAGGCCAAAATAAATGATGAGTGTTGCTTCCATCGGGTACTCGGCCGAGTCGCTATGAGCCGAAAGCACCAGCGATTTCACTTTCGACAAACGCGGGAGCCTCGACAGCCGATCGAAAAACGTACAAATGCTAGCAAAGCTTCCCTCGCCCTTCAGCGACACCTCGATCTCGACGTAGCCCGACCGAGTCACGGGAGCCTCGGGACGAAATTGCCTGATCGTCAATTGCTCTTCACCGGCGATTTGTGTGATTGCCTTCATGAACGTTCCAGCATCCGCGTCCCGCGGCACGCGACCCCTCACCTGGGCAATTTGCTCAGCGACTTGTTCCAGTTCATGGGATACCTGGCGATGGTTCTCGCGGATGGCCGGTGCATTCTCGGCCAATAGCAATAGCTCGGCGACCTGTTGCTCGGCGTTGGCTGCTTCGTGCAAAACGGGCGCAAGGAACAGGGCGTAACCGGCCGTCGCGCACAGCACCGTCAGCAATGCCCCGGCGTAGTGCAGCCATCGCCCCAGTCGACGCGTTTCGTCATCAAGCAAATGAATCGCCATCGAGAACCAGTCCCCGATCACTGCTGCTTTCGGCTACCACACCGGAAACCACGGACAATCTGCTTCATCAAAAATCACAACGCACCTCGTAGTCGCACAGGGCCGCTTCGCCTCCGTCACGCTCTTTCGATGTCAGCAATTCGACGCGGCGAAAGAGGCCGCTCGCTTGCAGACCGACGTGCAACTCCGCCACCGCCGGGTTATCTAACGACTCGCCCGCAACCAGCATGCTGCCGGGAGTTGCCGCCGCACCTGCCTTGCCCGTCGCGCCAACGTGTTGGAAGTCCGTCAAATCCAGCTTCGTGACTCGCAGCCGTCCGCCGGTCTGCCTGGCGGCCTGGCTCACGGCATGCAGCAGCGTCAGCACGTGCCTCTGGGAGCCTAGCTGGCAGGTCGCGACCTCCTGTTCCGCAAGTTGGGCCAGTTCCGCGCGTTTTGCGGTCAATTGCCGCAACAGGTTTCGCGACGGCTGCTGCTCGCGAGTGATTCTCTCAAGCTGCTGGGTGACCGCCTGGTGTTCGCTGAGCACGTATCCATGTGCAATCCAGCCTCCCACCAATGCCACGCACAGCACCTTGCCCCATTGCGCGGCGCGCAACCGTAGCACTTGCTGACGGCGCAGCCCGGAAGGCAGTATATTGACCGAAGTCTTCATGCCGCCCTCCACTTCTGGGCCGAGAGAGCCACCGCGCCGGCAAACATCGCCGACCTCCGGCCGGCGGCGAACGGCATCCGCTCCTCGTCGGCTGCCACACTCCAGGCCTTCACCGGCAGTGGCAGCAACTGCGCCAAGTACGACGCAAGATTTCGCATCGACGCGCCGCCCCCCAGCAACCACACCGAGACCGGCTGCAAGTGGTGCCTTTGGCCTTCCACAAATTGCAGCGTTCGGTGGATTTCGCGCGTCAATGTTTCGAGCGTGCCTGCCGCGGCATCCGTAATCGTGGTTCGCGTCTCGACATCCGGGTTGTGCGGATCGTCGTTGCCAGCCAGTCCCACCGTATCGACCAGGTGTTGCGATTCGTCAAGCGTCACTCCCAACACCTGCCTGATCGCTTCCAGCACCTGGCCGAACCCGCAGGAATGAATCCGGCGGGCGTACAAGGGCCGGTGATCACCAACCATGCAAAGCGTGGTGTTCGAGAACCCCCAATCGACAGCCAAAGCGTGACGGCCGCCGCTCAGGCCGCCCACCAGGCCGACCGCGCGGGCCATCGCCAGCGGGACACCATCCAAGGCCCAGCACTCCAAACCCGCCCGTTGGCAGTCATGCGTTAGCTGTGTTATCCAACCTCGCGTCGCCGACAGCACTTCGACCGTGAACTGCTCCTGGCTCTTGTTTGCCCCGCCCGACTCCAACTCCCAGAAATCAAATCCCATCTCCCGGCCTCGTTCCGACCACTCTTCCAGCAGTTCCTCGGTAATCATGGCGCGACGTTCGGCATCGGTTCCCGGCGGCACATTCAGTCCTCGTAGCTGGCATACATTCATGGGCAGCACACAGACCGCATCGCGGCCGGAAAAACCGCCCCACCCCAACGCAGCCTGAATCTCTGGCGCCGAGGTCAACGGCCGGTCCCACGCGAGCTGATCGCCGCCCGCCCATGCCGCTGGCCGCTGAACGACCGCCGCGCAATGCAAGCGCACGCCCCCCGGTGTGCGCTCCGCCTGCGCCAGCTTTACCGTATGCGTCCCGACGTCGACGCCAATGCAACCTAGCCGCCGCGAAAGTGACAAAATCGAACTCCTTTTCGGACAGCCTCTCAGTTTCGTGCCGCCTGATTTGCCGGCCCCTTTGGTAGTTGTTTCGCAACGATCTCCAACCGCGCCAGTCGCCCATCCATCTGCCGAAGCGTATCGGCAATCTCTCTCAGAATGGGCACCGACAACTGTCCACCGCTTTGAAATGCTGGCGATTGGGGTGTCGCACGGACTTCCCCCCTGGCCGTCTCTGGCAGGTTCAGCACGCTACCCAGGAACATCCCCGCCCCGAACACTCCCAACGAAACCAAGACCCGTCGCCAACCATTCATCGCTATCTCTCCTATCCTGTCTCGCCCCAGCCTGACGGTGGCCAGTTTGCCAATGACATTCGACCCGATTTACTTCTTGGCGATCGTCGCGATATCGAACATCGGCAGCATCACGGCCATTACGATGGTCGCCACGACCGCGCCCATGACAACGATAATCAGCGGTTCGAGCATCGTCGCCAATTCGCGCAGCTTCGATTCGCCTTCCTCTTCGTAGTGCTCGCCCATCAACTCGGTAACCATTCCCAAGGTGCCGGTCCGCTCGGCCGTGAGAACCATCTCCGCCGCCACCGGCGGTACGAAGCCGGCGTGAATCAACGCACCGGCCAACCCGCGGCCATTCATAATCGCGTCCTCCAGTTCGTCGAACAACTTACGGTACAGCGCGTTGCGAACCGCATTCCGCGTGAGCCGGATCCCCTCCAGCAACGGCACGCCGCTTTCAATCATCAAGCCCAACAGCCGAAATGTTCGTCCAATGTAGAACGAGCGGGTAATGTCGCGGATCACGATCGTGTTCAGCATGGCCGAGTCCCACCACCACCGGCCGCGTTCCACATGACGCGACACCACAAGCCCCGCCAGCGCTGCCACAAACAGCGGCAGCCAAATCCACAGGTAGTTCCGCATCAAGTCCGACGCCGCAACCACCACTTGCGTCAACAGGGGTAGCGCAATGTCGAACTGGCCAAAAATCTCCACAAACCGCGGCAACACAAAAGTCACCAGGCCGATCACCACCAGCGACGACACGCCAGCCAGCAGCGCCGGATACGCCAGCAGGGTGCGGATCGTCGCCCGCGCGCGCAATTCGCTGCGTTGAAATTGGCCCAGCCGGCTGAGCACTTCAGGCAGTTTGCCGGCGGCTTCCCCCGCGGCCACGCTGGCCACATAGGCATCGCCAAACACGCCCGCTTGGGCCTGCATCGCGTCGGAGATGCTCTTGCCGCCCGTTACGTCACGATGGACTTGCTTCAACAGGGATTGCAGGTTGCGGTTGCGACATTGCTGCGACAGCGATTCAAACGCCGTCGCGAGATCGACGCCCGAGCGCGTCATGATCGCCAATTGCGTCGTGACGCTGAGCAGCTCGCGTTTCGACAAGCCAGCCCGTTCGCGCTGGCGAAACAGCGTGTTCCACACCGTGTTGGCCGCCTTCCTCCGCACGTCGAGCGGAAACAGGCTCTGCTCGCGCAGCGCGCGACGCACCGCTTCGACGTCCGGCGCCGCGATGAGGCCGGTCTGCATTTCCCCGGCCACCGTTTTCGCTGTGTAGGTGAATTGCATGGTTGTTCTAATCAACGATCAGCCGTCAGCCAGAATCAACTTCCGGCCCCCAACCGACAGCCCTCTACTCGAAATACGCCACCCGCATCACTTCTTCGAGGCTCGTCATTCCCTTCTCTGCCAGGCGAACCCCCTGCTCGAGCAACGTCTGGCCACCGCCGCGGCGGTAACAGTCGCGGATCTCATCGGTGCTGGCCTGCCTGGCGATCAATGCGCGCAGCTCGCGATCGACCGCCATCACTTCATAGATGCCCGTCCGGCCGACAAATCCCGTGTCGTGGCATTTGGAGCAGCCTTCGCCCCGAATGAAACTCCGCCGCTTGTCCCCTTGGTAGTGAATCGTTTCCAAGAGTTCCGCGGAGGCAAAAACGAACGTCTTGCAGTTCGAGCACACCGTACGCAATAACCGCTGGGCGACGACACCCACCAGCGCCGCGGCGATTTTGAACGGTTCAATGCCCATATCGCCCAGCCGGTGAATCGCGCCGGCGCTGTCGTTCGTGTGGAGCGTACTGAGCACCAGATGCCCTGTCAGCGCGGCCTGCACCGCGATCTCCGCGGTCTCCACGTCGCGAATCTCGCCGATCATGATGGTGTCCGGGTCTTGCCGCAGGATCGAGCGCAGCACCGAGCCGAAAGACAACTGCCGCGATTCATCCACTTGCACCTGGTTCACCAGTTCCACCTGATACTCGACCGGATCCTCGACCGACACGACGTTGCGATGCACCGATTTGATCAGTTCCAACGCCGAGTAGAGCGTGGTCGTCTTGCCACTGCCGGTTGGGCCGGTCACCAGCAGCAGGCCATACGGCTTGGCCAGGAGCTGCTTCAACCACGACAACATGTCGGGCTGGAAGCCCAATAGATCAAGATTGAACGTAAGGTTGTCCTTGTCCAGAATTCGCATGACAACCTTCTCACCGAGCACGGTCGGCAGCGTCGACACCCGGAAATCGATCTCTCGTCCCTCCACCGTCACCTGAAACCTGCCATCCTGGGGGTGATGGTGCTCGGCAATGTCCATCTTGCCCATGACTTTGATCCGCGAAACCAGCGCGGGATGCATGTCGCGTCGCGGCCGCAAGGCCTCGTACATCTGACCATCCACGCGAAATCGTACCACCGTGAACTTGCGACTCGGCTCAATGTGAATATCGCTGGCCCCGGCGCGAATCGCCTGCACCAGCAAGTAGTTCACCAGGTTGATGATCGGGCTGCCATCGACCAGCGACTCCACGTTCGTGAGATCGACTTCCGCGTCGGCCTGGAGCTGCACCGCAGATTCATTCAAATCGGCCGTGATCGTGTCGACTTCAAAGCCCTCTTCGTAGCACCGCGAGCGCACTCGCTGGATGCTGCCGCGGAACGCAAACACGGGCCGCACACGGAGGCTTGTCACCCGTTCGATCTCGTCGAGTTGTTCGAGATTCTGCGGATTGGCCATCGCCACGCAGATCGCGTCGCGTATTTTGAACAACGCCAATGCATCGAGCCGCTCGGCCACGCGCCGCGGCAGCAGCCGCACCGCCACGGGGTCGATCATGCCATCGCGGAGCCGCGTCGCTGGTAATCCCAAATGGCTTTCGATGAACGGCAAAATAGCGTCTTCTTGCACCATTCCCATTTCGACCAACGCCTCACCTAATCGCAGACCTTTCTGCGATCCCTCGGCCAGCGCTTGTTCGAGCTGCTCGGGAGTGATGATGTCAGCACCGACGAGTTGCTGACCCAGCAGTGCCTTCGTTGGGCGTACCGCCCGCATGGAGGAAACCAATGACGCCGCGGAACCAGCCGCACGTACACCGCGACCGCCGCCGACCGCATCGCTGCGCGCTGGATCTTGCTCGCTGGTCGCCGTTGTGTTCATGCCACAAAGCTCCGTACCGCCTGGCGGGTGTCTGGGTAGATCTCAAAGCGCGCGCCAACGCCCGTACACTTCAGCACTTCACGACACAGCGATCCGGGATTCGCCAGTTTCAGCGTTCCCCCCATCCGCTGATACTTCTCCTGCATGTCCAGCAGCAACTCCAAACCCGCGCTGTCGATCACCGCCACGCCTTGCAGATCGAGCACCACTTGCGGCTGCCCTCGCTCCAGGCGCTGCTCGAGCAGAGTCGCCAACTCCGTAACGTTCTCGCCGGTAAAGCGATCCCCGCCGCTGATCACATCCACCGCACCTTGACACTTCTGCTCAAACATCCGCCGCCTGCGCTAAAGACCCTGAACCGACAACATCCCACAACCCCGAAAACGGCTCCGGGGCGCGTAACACCCACCTACCCCAGTGGCAGCAGCACGCTGAACTTGCTGCCCTTATCGAGTTCGCTTTCGACCGTGATCCGGCCACCGTGCAGCCGCACCACCTCTTGCGCAAGCGCCAAACCCAGCCCCGTTCCCGTCTCTTGCTGCACGCGGGGGTCGCCGCTGCGAAAGAATTTGTCGAACACCTTCGGTAGCTCGTCTTCAGTAATTCCAACGCCCGTATCCTCGACACTCGCCTCGAGATGCCGATCGGTCGCATTCACGCGGAACATCACCCGCCCGCCCACCGGCGTGTACTTCACGGCATTGCCGAGCAGGTTGATCAGCACGGTGGCGATTTTGTCTTTGTCCAACACCAGTTCCGGGAGCTTGGGCGACAGCACCACCTCGAACGTCTGCTCTTTTTCATCCATCAGCGGCTTGACCTTCGAGATCACCTCGTCGACCAAGCGAGCCACATCGGTCACTAGCTTGTTGAGCGACAGCGAACCCAGCTCCATGCTGCTCACGCTCAACAAGTCGTCGACGAAGCGGGCCAGCCGGGTTGCCTCTGAATTGATCGTGTTCAAGAACTGCTTCTGCTGCTCAATGTCGATCATGTCCGCCAGCGCCAGCGTCTCCGCGTACGCCTTGATATTCGCCAGTGGAGTTCGCAACTCATGCGTTACCGTATCAATAAACTGGTCTCGCATCTCCTCGGCCAGCTTCTGCTGGGTAACGTCGCGAATCATCCACACGTGGGCTTCCTGTTTGCCGCTGCCAACGATGCAAAGCGGGTGACGTGCCACGCGAGCCACGCGTCGCTGCCCGTTTTCCTCGCGCGTCAACTCCGTGACGACTGCCCGACTCTGATTTCCCTCGTCCTGCAGGGGATCGTCTTCAGCCAAGTTCCAGCGATTCGCCAGCAGCTCGACGAACGCGGGCGACTGGTTGGCCGCCTCCCCGTTCCGGCTGTCAGCACCGGTGTTGACGACGTCCCGCAGCCCCAGAATCGCCGCCATGGACAGATTCGTATACGTCGGCCGGCCACGGCGATCCGTCGTCGCCACGCCTTCCGGAATGCTGTTGAGCAGGGCATCCAGCCGGCCTTGCTGGCCCTCCACGCGCGACTGGCCAATTCGCTGCCGAAGGGAATCGGTTGGCGTTCCACCCGTCCGCTGTTGCACCACGCGGTTCCAGCCCATCGCCGCCGTCCCCACGCTCGGCACCTCTTGCAACGGGTAGCTCTCCACCGAAGGACTCATCGCCACCAGCGACAACTGCTGCTCGATCTCGGCCACCGGGCGGACCAGCCTATTCATCAGCACCGCGCCGGCCGCCAGACAACACGCCGGCCCCAAGAACGCCAGCAGCGAATGTTGCGCCCCGGCACGCAGAAAGCTCCATAGACTCGGCTGCCTCACGCTCATCCGGAAGGTGCCAAGGTCCGTATCGGCGGCTTTCAGTGGAGCCTGATACTCGTGGGCCAGCGTCCCATCGTCCATGACATATTCCACTCGCAGCACATCTCCCCACCGTTCGCTCGCGCCGCCATGCTCCGCCACGGGTTTGTTGATCCACTGCGGATCGGAATGTGCCGTGGCTTCACTTGTCGGCGAAACGATGGCGCAATACTCCGCACCGCTCTCCGCCCGAATCTCGACCATCAAGGCTTGCAGATCGACATGCTTGTCTCGCACGAATGCCAGCCCGATCCGATCCGTCGCCTGCCCCAGCAAACGCAACGCTCCGCTCTCCGAGCGGCTGTCGCTCACGTTACGCGCTACATACACGGCACCCACGCTCAGCCACAGCAGGGCGGCAAGGGCAAACAGCAGAAAGTAGGCCGCGATCCGGCGCGGCAGTCGTATTGGTGGATAGCTGAGACGCATTCGGATTCCATTCCGAAGGGTGTGGGGGTCAACTACGCGCGGCAGCCAGCCGCTAGCAATTCCTCGATGCCGATGATTAGTTCGCTGGGGCTGAATGGTTTGGGCAAGGCCGTGGAAATCCCCACGGTACGTTGCAATTCAACCAGATTGATTTCCATGCATTTGGCCGTAAGCAAGATGAATGGCGTCTGCCGATACCCGGCAAGCTGACGCAGGCTTTCACAGAGTTGAACGCCCGTCATCATCGGCATCTGCTGATCGGAGAGCACCAGATCAAACTTCTCCTTCTGCGCTATCTCCAGGCCCTGTTGGCCGTTGGTGGCGTTGGTTACCTGGTAGCCTGCCCGGAACAGGTTGAAGCAAATCACGCCCGACAGGGCCGCGTTGTCTTCCACCACCAGAATCCTGAACTTTTTTTCCGCCACGGGGCAACCTCGCTAGCATCGGCCGTCGGATCGCCTGGCCTGGCCGGACTCGATGATTCGATCCTCTTGGTAAAAACGCTGCATCTTCCGGGGGACAACTACACAGTCCCCCAAAAGATGCTTATCGACCTATTTAAGCCCAATCTTTGCTGTAATCGGGAAACTCAACTCAATCCATAATATCTATGCAA
>JAKEGR010000057.1 GCA_022615465.1 Planctomycetota bacterium
CGGGGTACCGACTGCTCGCTGATTCGTTCGATTTCCTGGATAATATCGACCAATTCGCGTACATCCTGGTCCGAACCTCGCAGGATGACCACGTCCAGTTCTGGAAGCATTTCGATCTCGACATTGTCACGCAGACCACGCAAGCGTTTGGCCGTCTCGGAATCCAAGCCACCGTCTGCAGGCTGCTGCGCGTCGACAACTTCCGGTGCTTTTTCGTCGGCCGCGCCGTTGGTATTGGCGGTGCCGTCCGTACCGCCGCCTGCGTTGGCCCCGGCGTCTTCTTGCAACAACACGCTGGCCAACTGTATGTCACCACCGGTGTCGACGGGATCGAAGTCTGCCGCCTGCACGGCGGGGTTGATGTGAGTTTGCGCGCCGTGGTCCTTGGCTGGCGTCTCCGCGCGATTTTCGCCCGTTCCCGGGTTGCCACGAGGAGCCGCCAATCCGGTTGTATCTCCGCGATAGGCCCGAAATGCCTCGCGCAATTTCTCTGGATCCGCACGCCGCAAAGGAACGATTTGCACCGCCTGGCCCGTCGGATCGCCGGGCCTGTCCAGGATCGCGATCACGCGCGCCAGCGCCGCGACCAGCGACTCGCTTCCTTGAAGCGAAAGCTGGTTGAACCGGTCATTGATTCCGATCGTGACTCTGTCGCCGCTGGTGATGGAGAGTTGATAGCCTCTCAGGCCGCCCGCGACCTGGTGGCCCTCCTTGGCCAGCCGCGTGCCAAACATCCCCGCCAGGGTGTTTTCAAACTGCGGAATCGACAGATGATGCAATTCGATGAATCGAGTCGCCGGCGTGTCGCTTCCTGTTTGGGCGTTCTTCAGGCCCGCGCCGCCGCTTGCCGGCGTGGATGCAACGGCCTGGAGCAGCGTGCCCATGTCCCGTTCCAATCCCGCATGTTCCTGCGGAGGCGCGAGCACGACGACCTGGCGCGACTTCCCATCCGCCGACACGCGCACGTCGCCACGTCCGGCGTAGCGGTTGCGAAGATCAACCATGAACCGTTCGAGGTCATTGCCGTGGAAGTCGTAAACGCGAACCTGCCCCTCGCCATCGATTCGCCGTCCGGCTGGTTGCGTGCTCGGGCGATCGACCTCGCTGATCAACTCACGAACCAGGCGATGCACCTGCTCGTTGCCGCGAATAAGGATGGCATTTCGCGGCGCATCGACGACAATTTCAGCTTGTGTTGCCGAGTTCGCCAGAAGTTGCGCGATGTGGCTGCGAACCTCGTCAACGTCGACATGACGCAACGGATAGCTTTGGTACCCCCCCTCGGCCGGCGTTCCCGCGACCGCATTCCAGGGAGCAAATACGAACAGCAGCGATCCCGATGTCCCAAGGAACAGTGCGAGCGTCAGCGCGGCGATCGGTCCGCGAGAGGATGCGGCGGCCCTCGCGATCGGTGACTTCCCGACGACTCGCTTCCACATGCAATTCGGCCTTTGTTTTGACATGGGGGAGCGGGCTTGTTGAGTTGAACGGTGTTACGCCCTTGATAGCAGTGACTTAGCCATAGGGCGCAAAGATTCTGTGACCGGCAAGGTCTGCCTAAGTCTAGTAATCGGTAAGACCGTCAACTATCTCCACCTTTTTGACGCATCGAGGCCATCGCAAGAGTTCGCCATCTAACGCCTTTTGCGTAAGTTACCAGACACCCTGGCGAAACCTTGGCTCCGGAGCGATTCGGACCACTCGCCGCGAAGCGGCAGTGGCAGCGCCCTCCCTTTCCAGATAGCCTCTCAGATTCTCGTACAAGAGCTATTGACATGGATTAACCGTACTAATACACTTAGTACAGTTGCGAGGCAGCCATGGAATTCCAATGCGATCCCACTTCCCGTGTCCCGATTTACCGGCAGCTCATGGACCAGGTCCGTCGTGCCGTGGCCCGTGGACGGCTGCAGCCGGGCGCTCGCCTCCCCTCGGTACGAGTCCTGTCCCGAGAATTGGTTGTCAATCCCAACACGGTTGCCCGCGCGTATGTGGAGATGGAGCGGGAAGGCGTGCTCAACACGCGGCAGGGCCTGGGGGTGTTCGTCGCCGAGCCGCAGGCCGAATTGAGCGCCGCGGTGCGTCGCGAGCGTCTGGCCGCCGCAATCGATTGCTTTTTGACCGAGGCCGTGCATCTGGGTCTCTCGGCCGACGAAGTGCTGTCGGCCGTTGCCAGGCAAATTCACAATTTCCAATTTGTCGCCGCCGCTTCCACGGACCACTAATAACCCACGAACCATGACCCACCCCATTGTCACCGAGCGACTCACGAAACATTACGACGGCCGCCGCGTGGTCGATTCGCTCAACCTCCGCGTGCCGCAGGGCAGCGTCTACGGCCTGTTGGGCCGCAACGGGGCCGGCAAATCCACGGCCATCAAAATGATGATGGGCATGGTACGGCCCGACTCCGGCACGGCACGGCTCTTGGACGAAGACATCCGTGAACTGTCGAACGAAACACGCTCGCGAATCGCCTATCTGGCCGAAGGCCATCCGCTCTACGGCTGGATGTCGATCGACGAGGCCGTGCGGTTCACGCGGTCCTTCTATCCGCGTTGGAACGACGCGCTCGTGGACCAGATCCTGGACCACTTCGAGCTGTCGCGGAAGCAAAAGTTTCGCCGGCTCTCGCGCGGCCAGCAGGCACAGGTGTCCCTCGCGCTGGCCGTCGCGCCCGATCCGGAACTCCTGGTGCTCGACGACGCGACGCTCGGCCTCGACACGGTCGTGCGGCGAGATTTTCTTGAATCGTTGATCCAAATCATCCAGCGGCAAGGCCGCACCATTCTGTTCAGTTCTCACATTCTGGGCGACGTGGAACGCGTGGCCGACCGGATTGGCATTCTGGTCGGCGGCGTGCTGCGGGTCGACTGCCGCACCGAGCAGTTCCGTGAATCGGTTCGCAAGCTGGTGCTCGAATTCGTCGGCGCGCCGCCCGACGCGCCGTCGGTGCCCGGCCAGGTAAGCTGCCGACAGAGCGGCCCAAGCCTGGAGCTGGTGCTGGTGGGCTACGATGACGCCCAACGTGAAGCGGTCGAAGCCCTCGGGCCGCGGTCGATCGAAGTGCTCGACCTCAACCTGGAAGATGCGTTCATCGCATACACGCGCGGCCCACGGCGGTCGCTGCCCCTGTTTGCAATGGAGATCGAAGATGCTCAAAACGCTCGTGATCAAGGAGCTGCGTGAGTCGGCCGGCCTGGTCGCGCTGGCGGTCCTGGCCGCGCTGTTTGCGTTGGCCAGCCTGACCGGCGTGCCTTCGTTCATGATGGGGCGGCCGGTACTCTTCCCGTATATGAATATCACTAGTTCCCTCGCCGCATACATGATCTCGATTATCGGAGGTCTGGCGATCGCGATTGGCCTGAAGCAAACCGCATGGGAATCGGGACAGAATACGTACTATTTCCTGCTGCACCGGCCAGTCAGCCGACAGATGATCTTTGGTACGAAGCTGGCAATTGGCCTCGGACTGGTGCTCACCCTGGGCGCGCTCATGATTCTGGTGTACGCGCTGTGGGCGGCCACGCCCGGCAACAACGCGGCACCCTTCTTCTGGTCGATGACGGTCGAGGCCTGGCAACGCTGGCTGTGCCTCGCGATCGTGTACCTGGGGGCTTTTTTGAGCGGCATCCGGCCCGCGCGCTGGTTCGGCACGCGGCTCGCGCCGCTGGTAACGGCCGGCGCGGCGGCTTTCGGCTTTGCAAAGTTTCCGTGGTGGTGGCTGACGCTGGCGGCCGTCGTGATCGCGGCCCTGGCATTGGTCGCGGCCATCTTCTATTACGTCGAAGAACGCGACTACTAAGGATAATTGAGGTCAAGTCGATGAATACTCGTATGCGAACCTGGCCGCACCTGGCTGCCGCGTTGGTCGTCGCCGTGGCCATCGCCGTCGTCTGGGGAGTGGTCCCCGTTTGGGTCGGCTCGCTCGTCGCGCAATGGTGGCAAACAAACGGTCGGGTGATTGAGCGGGTGCCTGTCCTCCGCGACGGTACGCCGGTGGTCTTTTCCTATGACTTCGGCAATCCCTTCAACAATTCCTATCGGACGCTTGACGGCCAGCCGTTCGACCCCGAACCCGATTTCGAATTCCAGCTTCAGGGTGCTTTCTTCGGGAAGCCCATCAGACCGCCGGGATTGTTCCACGTGCCGATCCCCTGGAGAAATCGGATCACCGACTTTTGGGGACTTCGGCGGCCGCGCGTTCTCTGGTATGGGGTGTTGGATGACGCCCCGCAGGTCCGGGCCTACTTCGTCGGCTTTGACGTCCTTTCGAAACTCCGCGTGGGGTACATCGGCCGTTCGGGTTTTCGCCGCTCACTCCCGCCGAATGAAGAGTGGTTTGACTTGGCGAATCATAACAGGGCCAGTGCGGGTTCCACCAATTCGGGCGACGACCAGCGCCAGCGAAACGGGCTAATGTCTCTTGTTGATGGTGATCGCCTGCTGGAGATCGATTTGCTGGCTCGAAGCGTACAGACGATCTTTGAGTCGCCCGGACTCCTGGGGTGGGCTA
>JAKEGR010000351.1 GCA_022615465.1 Planctomycetota bacterium
ATCTCAACGGGCGTAGCCGATCTGACTTCTTCAACGGGCTGTTAGCTCATCCTGCATCGCGAAGAATGCTAAGCCGGGTGTAGCTCCGGGCTGGAACTCTACCAGCACGTCAACGTCGCTATTGGGGCCAAAATCTTGGCGCAGGATCGAACCGAAAAGTGACAATCTGCGAATTCGGTGGCGCCGACAGAATTCGGCGACCTCTTCGTCAGGAATTTCAATGCCGTGCTTCGTCATCATGCTCTCCAGCATCCATGTAGCTTCCACCCAGGAAGCGGACCACTCCTGACGTGCTCATTATCGCGTGATCCAAAGAAACGGCGTACCGGCTTCATCGATGCGAACCTGTGCGCCCAGCCGCGCCTGAGCGAGTACGCGATCCAACACGCGTTTGTAATACGTCTTCGTTCGCGGCAGCGTCAGCTTGATGGCGGCGGGCTGGATGTCACTCCGCGCAAGGGCCGCTCGATCCAGAAACATAGGGATGCCGAGCCGCGGCCCAATCGCGGCTAGCGTTTCCTCAAGCGTATAACCGTCGATCTCGGCATTGAGCGACTCGAACAGCGACGGGGCTAATTCCCGCGGTCGCCGGTCAGGCTCCCAGCCGATCGGCCAAAACGGCTGCGACACGTCCTCGGTTCGGCCCAAGGTGTCTTGGCTGAGCAGGGCGTCGTCGGCCGTCGAAATCCGCAGCAGGACCGATTCGCCGCGCGGTTTTTCTGGGCGTAGTACCAGGTCGCAATTTCTCAGGACAATCGCCAATCCCGTGCCGACCGTCAGTTGTTGAACATCCTCCGCCACTGCTGCCGCCTTGTTCAGCGCCTGATCGGCTTCCGGATCGCATGCCAATTTCATGGAGAGCTTCTTCGCCAATTGGTCGATCATGGCTCGGGGCGGCTGGCCTGTGGTTTCAAAGGCGATCGATTGCGTTAGACCCGCGAAAACGACCGCCAATTCTTCCTCGGTCAAGCCATAGCGGCCGCGCGCCGCCGTGAGCGATTCGCTGCCATCGGCCGCGAGCCGAGCGAAGTAATCTTTCAATCGATCCGTGTCCCCGCGGTCAAAGGCGCCGCCAGGAAGATTCAATTGCCCGCGGGCAGTCAGGATTCCAACAACATGGTATCGCGGTTGTGCCGAGGTGCCCACGTTGGTGACTGCCGGCACATCGCCGGCCTGCGTGCCGCGAATCCGCACATGATCCAGGCCGATCGTCGCCAACCGTTGCAGCCACTCGTGGGGCGTGGTAATTTGCACTCCTCGCTCGGTGGCAAGTTCCAGTTCAATCGGCGGCGTCGCATTGACGCCTGCCGCCATGATGGCCACAATAAGCGCGCCGATAAATACTCGCGGTTGCATAACGCAAGTATAGCACCGCCCAAGATTTTGGCTCCCGACTCTTGACCCTCGATTAGGAGACACGCATGGCCCGTCCTATTACTCTTTGCACCGGCCAATGGGCCGATCTGCCGCTGGAAGACCTGGCCCGCAAGGCGAGCGAATTCGGCTTCCAAGGCCTGGAACTCGCCTGTTGGGGTGACCATTTCGAGATCGGCAAGGCCGTCTCCGACCCCGGCTACGCCGCGGCCAAACGCGACCTGCTGGATCGCTACGATCTCCAGTGCCATGCCATCAGCACGCATCTGGTGAGTCAAGCCGTGTGCGACCTGGTCGACGAACGGCACCGGGCCATCGTGCCGCCGTACGTGTGGGGCGATGGCGATCCGGCCGGCGTCAATCGCCGCGCGGCGGAAGATACCAAAAATGCCGCGCGTGCCGCCCAGCAGTTCGGCGTGGGCGTGGTGAATGGTTTCACCGGTTCGAGCATCTGGCATCTCCTGTATTCGTTTCCGCCGGTGCCCGAATCGATGATCGAGGCCGGCTTCCGGCAGTTTGCCGAGCGGTGGAATCCGATTCTCGACGTGTTTGGCGAATGCGGCGTGCGGTTTGCGCTGGAAGTGCATCCGACCGAAATCGCCTTCGACATCATCACGGCCCGCCGCGCACTCGAGGCCCTTGGCAATCGCGAGGAGTTTGGCTTCAACTTCGATCCGAGCCATTTGCTCTGGCAGGGGGTCGATCCGGTCGAGTTCATCCGTGAGTTCCCCGACCGCATCTATCACGTCCACATCAAGGATGCCATCGTCACGCTCAACGGCCGCAGCGGCATTCTGGGGAGCCATCTCAATTTTGGCGACCCGCGGCGCGGCTGGGACTTCCGCTCGCCCGGCCGCGGCGGCGTGAATTTCGAGGAGATCATCCGGGCGCTGAACCAGGCCGGCTACACCGGGCCGCTTTCGGTCGAATGGGAAGACTCCGGCATGGAACGCGAGCAAGGCGCCCGCGAGGCCTGCGAGTTTGTCCGCAAACTCGACTTCCAGCCGGGCAACGTCGCCTTCGACGCCGCGTTCGCCGAGAAGTGAGGCATCTTCCCGACGCCCGGCCGGCAACTAGCAGCGGAACGCCATCCCTGGCGTTCCAAGCCAACGCACGGAACGTTTTCAATCTCACTCCACACCCTACCGTGACCAACTTCATTCAACAGAACGATCCCGACGTTTGGGCCGCGATTGCTGACGAAATCGAGCGTCAGCAGGACGGCCTCGAGATGATTGCCAGCGAGAACTACACCAGCCCGGCCGTGATGCAGGCGGCGGGCAGCGTGTTGACGAACAAATACGCCGAGGGTTACCCGCGCCGGCGCTACTACGGCGGCTGCCAGTTTGTGGATGTGGTCGAGCAACTGGCGATCGACCGCGCGAAGACGCTGTTTGGGGCGGAGTTTGCCAACGTGCAGCCGCACAGCGGCTCGCAGGCGAACACGGCGATTTATCTGGCGGCGCTCGCGCCGGGCGACACGGTACTGGGACTCGACCTGGCCCACGGTGGACATCTCACGCACGGGATGAAGCTCAACATCTCCGGCATGCTGTACCATTTTGTGAGCTACGGCGTCACGCCCGACACGCATCGCATCGATTTCGACAAGTTGGCGGACCTGGCACGGGAACACAAGCCAAAGCTGATCGTGGCCGGGGCAAGCGCTTACCCGCGAGAGATTCCCCACGCGAAGTTTGCCGAAATTGCCCGCGAGGTAGGCGCCAAGCTGATGGTCGACATGGCGCATTACGCCGGCCTGGTGGCGGCGGGCCTGCACGACAATCCCGTTCCGGTGGCTGACTTTGTCACCTCGACGACGCACAAGACGCTTCGCGGCCCGCGGGCCGGGCTGTGCCTGGCCAAGGAGGAGTACGGCAAGACGATCAATAGCCGCGTGTTTCCCGGCATTCAAGGTGGGCCGCTGATGCACGTGATTGCCGGCAAGGCAATTTGTTTTGGCGAAGCACTGCGGCCTGAGTTTAAGGAGTACGCCCGGCGAATCATCGAGAATGCCAAGACACTGGCGGAAGTTTTGCTCGCCGGCGGGTTGAAACTGGTGAGCGGGGGGACGGACAACCACTTGCTGCTGGTGGACGTGACGCCACTGGGCATTGGGGGTAAGCTAGCTGAAACGGCCCTCGACCGCTGCGGCATCACGATCAACAAGAATATGATTCCTTACGATGAGCGGAAGCCGGTCGATCCGTCGGGCATTCGTGTTGGCACGCCGGCGTTAACGACGCGCGGCATGGGCGCGGACGAGATGCG
>JAKEGR010000352.1 GCA_022615465.1 Planctomycetota bacterium
GAGCGGACGCGCCAATCGCTGAGCAGACTGGCGTCCCTAGAGTCGCCATTGTGGGTAACTCGTTTCAACCGTACCGCATTTACCTCCACCGGCGACTTCTCGCCGAAGTGCCGGAGATCGAATTGTGGTCGCTCGCAACGCATGGCAATTCCTACGGTCGTTGGAGTACATTAGAAATCCCACCGGAAATTCGTCCCGTCGATTTCGGGCACTGCGAGCCGAATAACGAACAGGCGGAGCTGCGCTTTTCCGCTCGCGAATGGCGAAAGGGGGGGCGAATCATTCGTTGGCTTCAGCAGCACAACGTGGCTGCCGTGATTTGTTATGGTTGTGGCGACGTTGGTCGATTGCGGATTCTCCGCTGGTGTCACGCGCATTCAATTCCCTGCTTCCTCACAGGCGACTTCAATATCCGCGGCGATCGGTACACCGGATGGAAACGGCTGGCGAAAACAATCGTCTACGAGAAGGCGGTTGAGTGGTCGTATGGATTGATGCCTTGCGGTATCTACGGGCGTGACCTCCTGATGCGGTATGGGGGGGGCGGCAAGCCGCACTTTCTATTCCCTTTTGTGCCCAACATCGAACTATTCGAAAACCCTCCGCAGGGCGCGATCGAGCGGGCGCGACAGCGCGTTGGGGTCGATGCCAGGCGAAGACGCTTGTTGTTTTCGGCCCGCATGATGCGTGCCAAGCGTCCCGATTTGGCGATTCAGGCCTTTACTGCAATCGCTCTGGAGAGGCCCGAATGGGATTTAGTCATGGCCGGCGACGGCATGCTGCGCGGCGAGATCGAAGCGAGTGTTCCGAGCGATCTGCGGCATCGCATCTTCTGGACCGGCTTCATACACGATGTTGGCGACCTTGCCGGTCTGTATGCCGAGTGCGACGTCCTTGTGTTACCGGCCGACAAAGAGCCGTGGGGAATGGTCGTGATTGAAGCCGCTGCCGCGGGGATGGCGCTGGTGGTGACGGATGTCGTCGGCGCCAGCCCAGAGCTAGTCCGCGACGGTGACAATGGCCAAACGTTTCCGCGAGGCGATTTACCGGCGTTGATCGCCGCCTTGCGCGAGGTTACCCATCCCGCAAATATCGATGCCATGAAACAGAAATCTCCGCGAGTACTCGACCGCTGGTTGTCCGCATCGGACCCCGTCGAAGGCTTTCGAGCGGCGCTGGCATCGTGCGGCTTGGTACCGTGCCGCCGCGAACGGAGCGGAACGGCTGCCGAATCGTCGAAAGGCCGAAATGCGGCGCATGTTGACAACGGAGATATAGGTCTGACGAACCAGTTCGAAACCATAACCCAAGCTAGCGGATAGCAGACTGTTGAAAAAGGGGACTGGCTCGCGGAGCACTTCACGAATCGATTCATTTTGGCGCGGTCGCGCGTCGTGCCTGTCCCCTTTTTCAACCGGCAGATAGCAAGCACTATTTGACTAACATATCAGGCGCAAGATCTGACTCGGCGAGTGCGAATCACAGGCTGAGTTGGTATCGGATCGCATGCAAGTTGGGACTTTCACCCGTTTCCAGGAGCATACACAGCCGTGAATAAACACACTCATTACCGTCGGGCTGCCAAGAACTCTAATCGCCGTCCACGTCGGCTACACAGTCGTCGGCTACGACTGGAACAGCTCGAAGGTCGGCTCCTGCTCGCAGGGGATCCGTTATTCCGCATCAACGCGGGAGGCATGGCGTTGGCCGGAAGCCCCAACTGGTCGGAAGACACAGCGGCGAACCCTTCCGTGTACGTCAATTCCGCCACGGGCAATTCAGCGACGGCCGCCACCACTGCTTCAATTAACCTCAGCCACGCTTCCATACCAGCCGGCACCCCTTTGGCAGTGTTTCAATCGGAGCGTTTCGATAAGCCGGGTGGCGCGAACATGCTGTGGGATTTTCCGGTGACATCGGGCGAGTATGAAGTGCGGCTTTATTTCGCGGAGACTTGGACCGGCGCCCAGGCACCGGGGATCCGGCAGTTCGACGTGCAGATTGAAGGCGTCACGGTCCTGGACAACTACGACGTGTTTGCCGACGTGGGTGGTTTTGCCGGCGTCGTCAAGAGCTTTGTTGTTACCAGCGATGCCAACCTCGACATTGACTTTTTGCGCGTCGTCCAAAATCCCAGCATCAAGGGAATTGAAATCCTAAGCAACGCCACGCAGTCGGGCGTACTAAATGCCTCGACCACTTCGCTCGACTTTGGCTCGGTCGTTGTCAATAACCCGTCGTCGCATATCGTGTCGTTAACCAATGGCGGTGCAGTCGGGAGTCCCGACATTACGATCGATCCGTCTCAAGCGTCGATCGTACCGGGTGGCTCGCCCTACACCGTGGCTTTTGAAGACACGCAGCCAATCGTGCTCGGCCCCGGTGCGTCTACCGTTGTCACTGTCACCTACACGCCGACCACAGTGGCCAGCCATAGCGCCGTGCTTAACATAGCGCATTCCGGCAGCAATTCGCCAGTCGCCGTGTCTCTGTCTGGTTCGGGCGTGGCCAGTATTCCGATAAACTTTACCAAATCGACGTTGGCCGGCGCCGTGATGGATCGACCCACCAAGGCGCAATTCGGGCCGGACGGGCGGCTGTATGTAACCCAACAAAACGGCCTGATCCGTATCTTCACCATCGTCAAGAATGGCCCGAACGACTATCAAGCCGTCGCACAAGAGCAACTGACGCTTATCAAGAACATGCCTAAC
Organism: Planctomycetota bacterium; assembly: GCA_022615465.1. GTDB lineage: Bacteria > Planctomycetota > Planctomycetia > Pirellulales > Lacipirellulaceae > JAKEGR01. Next base: position 2,715 of record JAKEGR010000352.1, read on the forward strand.
CACAATGACGACGGCACACTAAATACCACGGAAAATCAACGTTTAATCACGGGATTCCTGGTCACCGGTACGGCGCAGAACCCCGTGATGTATGTGTCCAACAGCGATCCGCGGATCGGAGCAGGCTCGACGCATGAGGATTTGAATCTCGATACGAACTCCGGAACCATTTCCCGCGTGACCTGGAATGGATCCAGTTGGGTAAAGCTCGATTTGGTCCGGGGACTGCCTCGATCCGAGGAGAATCATGGCCCGAACGGGTTGGCGCTCGACGCGACCACCAACACGCTCTACCTCGCAATCGGTGGCAACACCAACATGGGAGCGCCATCCCAAAATTTCTCCTTGCTGCCAGAATATGCGCTGGCGGCCGCGATCCTGTCGATCGACTTGAACGCGATCGGCGAGACAACCTACGACCTACCCACGCTCGACGACGAGGATCGCCCCGGCGCGAACGATCTCAACGATCCGTTCGGCGGCAACGACGGCAAAAACCAAGCCATTATCGTGCCTGGTGGCCCAGTGCAAGTCTACGGCCCAGGTTATCGGAACCCGTACGATCTCCACATCACCACCGCCGGACGCATGTATGTAACGGACAATGGTCCCAACGCCGGCTGGGGTGGCATGCCAATCGGGGAGGGCCCTGGCGGCAACGCCACCAACGATCCAAGCGAGCCGGGCATCACGCTGGAGGATCAATTGCACTACGTTCCGGGTCCAGGCTTCTATGGCGGCCACCCCAACCCGACTCGCTCAAACCCCGCCAACACGTTCAACCTCACCAATCCGCAATCGCCGGTCGCCTTGGTTGGACCAAACCCGATCGAGTCGGATTACCTGCTGCCGGTTGTAGAAGACGGCGCGATATTCTCCGTCCTGGCTTCGACCGACGGCCTCGACGAGTACACTCCAAACACATTTGGCGGCCAGTTGCAGGGCGACCTGATCCTCGTCAGCTTTGACAACACGGTGAAGCGAGTCAAACTGAACGCCGCCGGTGATGCCGTCGTATTCAGCCAGAACCTGTTCAGCAATGTCGGCGTGCGACCCTTGGATGTTGAAGTCGTCGACAGCGGCCCCTGGGCCGGCAATATCTTAGTGGCAGACATTGGTCTGGATCAAATCTTCATCTACGAACCCGCTCAAGGCGGCGGCAACCCCAACGATCTGGACGGCGACGGCTACACGAACGACGACGAAGCGGCCAACGGCACCGATCCGAACAATGCCGGCGATATGCCCCCAGACTACGACCGAGACTTCATTTCGAACCTTACCGACCAAGACGACGACAACGATTCGCTCTTGGATACCACGGATCGTTTTGCCATCGACTTCAATAACGGTACGACGACCCCCGTCGGCACGCTTTACGATTGGGAGAACGTCGGCCCAGACGACGGCGGTTTGCTGAATCTGGGCTTCACGGGCATGATGACGAATGGAGTGGACGATTACGAATCGCTTTTTGACCCGCTGGCTGTAACGGCCGGTGGTGCGGCCGGCGTTTTCACGATCGATTCAGCGACAGTCGGCACCGCCCGCGGCGCGAACAACACGCAGGAGCAGGCATTCCAGTTTGGCGTCAACGTCGCCAACGAAACAGTGCCTCTTGCCGCCAAATCGAGCGTCGCCGCGCCATTTTCCGGCTTGGTTCCGCAACCAGGCCAAGAGATGGGAATGTACATCGGCACGGGAGATCAAGACAACTATGTGCAGATCGTCCTCTCCGGCGACAACGGCGGTTCGGTGCAACTAATGCAGGAAATCGGTGGCGTGTTCACCTCGCTGGCGAGCCACAGCCTGGCCATGCCGGGGCCGGGGTTCGTCGATTTCGAACTCGTCATTGATCCGGTTGCGAGTACCGTACAAGCGCGCTATTCGGTCGAAGGTGCGGCATTCGTCGATCTTGGTGTGTTGCTATCGATCCCCGCCGCTTGGCTCGACAGTGTGCTGGCGGTGGGCGTGATCTCGACGGATCCCACTGCTTCTGGTGCCATGCCCGTCACATGGGATTACCTCGGCATCGTCAGTAACCCACAGGCGGGGAATGCGGCTGCCAAAATAGAAATCTATACGATGGGTAGCATCCGTAACTCGAGCACCGCCCGCGACGACTCTTTCCGCATCTACAACAATTCGACGTTCGGCAAGCGGATTGACTCGATCACGATCGATCTCAGCACCAGTTTCATGCCAGACATGGTGTACGACCCGAACGGAACAGCGGGTGACACGGCAGGCATCGCCTTCACGCCCAATACAGGAGGGGCAATCACCGGGCAAACTGGATACACTTATTCGGCCCCACACGATGGCGGGTTCGATGTTCTTGATGTCCAATTCAACGATTTTGATCCCGGCGAGTTGTTCACGTTCCGTCTGGACGTCGATCCGACTAGCATCAAAGGATCAGCTCAGCCGGGTCCAGGGGATTCGGCAAGTATCTCCGGATTAGAACTCTCGGGCGCGACAATCACCGTCACTTTTAGCGACGGCGCGAGCCTCTCCGGTCAGCCGTTTGCCCTCAATGAGGGGGCCAGCTTCTACAAGGTCCACTCGGAGGTTGTCCTCACGGAAAATCCGATTTCACCCGCGCCCAGTTTGAGCCTTGTCGGAGTTTCCACCACACCGGCCATCGTTCAATCTGCGGCGCAAACCGTGCGGGTGACCGCTCAAGTCGGCGCTGCGGTGCGGCTGCTGCAAACGGAAGTGGCGTTGCATCTGGCGGGCGTTCCGGGCGGCGGCTTCGACATAGATCCCTTCGAGGCCAACAAGGTGGTATACGTCAAAGACGAAACGGCCGTGGTTGGAGCCGCTGGTTTTGTCGACATCCCAGTCACGCTCATGGATAC
>JAKEGR010000058.1 GCA_022615465.1 Planctomycetota bacterium
CTGCCGAAAGAGATCACTACGCTGCAGAAAGAACTTGTACGTCTCGCGGCTGAAATCGAGAACTTGCCAGACCGAATCGATGACGATCGGCGCGCGATCGTTGCCTCCCGAAGGCACGACGAACAACTGTTCCGCAATCAGCTACACTTCGACACGATCGACTCGGGCGCATGGGCTGCCTACTTCCTGCACGAACAACTTGATGGTCCGTTGGGCGAATTGATTCGCACCGTTCGGTGGGTACGTCAAATCACGGATGCCGAACTCCAGCCGGCCGCCTCAGCCCGCTTTCATGGCGAGAATATCCTGTTTGCCGGTTGCCGGCAGGCGCCTGACTTGCTAATCCGCTCCTTGGAACTACAGGGATCGGCACGGGTGGCCGGCCAAGGAGTGGACGTGCGTGGCTTGCTGCGCAATCTTTCTTCAACCCCGGCTCTTCATGAGGAACCCATTCGGCTGTCGCTCACAGCGAGCGGAGCCATGCCGGTTGAATTGCAGGCTACCTTCGACCGAACGAGGGCAACCCCGCGTGACGAATTCCTATTCACCTGTCAGGGAGTCCACCTGCCAGCCGCCAGATTGGGCCAACAAGAGAATGTCCGCCTCGCCCTCGCGCCGACCCTCGCGTCGCTTCATGTCACCTTGCTTGTCGAAGGTGATCGACTGTCGGGCGACATTCAACTTGCACAGGAACAGGTCAAGATAATGCCGAGCGTTGTCGGCCCTCTGGCCGAGGTTCCACTTGCTGTCGCGCTGGAGGATACGCTGAGCAATATCCACTCCATCGAGTTGCATCTCTCGCTCACTGGTACGCTGGACGAGCCGACGTGCCAACTCACGTCGCATTTCGGCCCGGCCTTGGCCGAGGCCATCGGCCAGGCACTCCAACGCACCGCGGAACAACACACTCGTGTGTTGCTTGCTGAATCGCAGCAACATGTGGATCAGCAACTCGCCAGCTTGGAGCGTCGACTGGCCGAGCAGCGTGCGGCGTTGCTCGCACCGCTCAACGGATCAACCACGCTCCTCGCTCAAATTGCCTCGGAGTTGAAAGCCGTCCCAGGGTTGACGGACGAACGAATTGGTCGACAACTTTCCACCAGCCCGCTCTTCCGCTAATTCACCCGTTGTCTTACAACGGTAGGGTCTATCCGGCTCGTGTTGTGTTGGAGCAAGGCGGTTCGATCACATGTCCAAGACTGCCGTTATCTTTGATGTCGATGGTGTGCTCGTCGATTCGTACCAAGCTCACTTCCGAAGTTGGCAGCAGCTTTTCAGTACACTCAACGTCGAGTACGGCGAGGCCGCTTTCGCGGCTGACTTTGGCCGCACCAGCCGCGACATCCTGTGTCGCCGGCTGCGAGGTGACCTCTCCGAAGAGCGGATTCAGGAACTCGATCGGCAGAAAGAGGCGAATTACCGCGACATCGTTCGGCACGACTTTCCGGCCATGGAGGGGGCGGCCGAGTTGATCGATTCGCTGGCCACCGCGGGATTTCTGTTGGCCATCGGCTCCTCGGGTCCGCCGGAAAATGTTGAATTGGCGATCGAGCATCTTGACCCACTTGGTCAAATTACTGCCGTTGTTACAGGCAACGACGTTACTCGCGGCAAGCCCGACCCACAGGTGTTTCTGATTGCCGCCGAGCGACTCGGTGTGCTACCCGCCATGTGCGTCGTGGTGGAAGACGCCGCTCACGGAGTGGAAGCTGCCCACGGTGCCGGAATGCGATGCGTTGCCCTCACGGGTACCACCACGCGCGACAACCTAGCCAAAGCCGATCTTGTAGTCGACTCACTTCATGAGGTGACTACTGCCCGCTTCAAAGCACTGGTTGAAAGACCGGACCAAGGCGGAGCTTAGCGGCCCGCTGAAGAAGTCAGATCGACTGCGTTGTTGAGATTCGGCCAATTCGGCCCTTTGGCCCCTCGGCCCAGTGTGCAAAGATTTCATTGGACTTCGAAAAACCAACCCGCTACAATTGCACGCTGGACGGTTTCTCTTTTTTCCCGATAGGTTTGGTGGCCTCGTAGGACTCCATGACAATCGTGGAAGTCGTAGTGTTTTGGAGTTTCGAGAGATGAAGCTGTATGTTGGCAACCTTTCCTTTTCAACGACTGAGGAAGCGTTGCAGGCCGAGTTTGGGGCCCATGGTCAGGTCGAAGAAGTCGCCTTGATCACGGATCGCGAGACTGGCCGCCCGCGTGGGTTCGCGTTTGTTACGATGAACAACGACGACGAGGCCCGTACTGCCATTGAGCAACTCAATGGCGTGGAGGTCGATGGTCGGGCGATCACCGTAAACGAAGCCCGACCGAAGAGCAACGGCGGTGGGCCGCGTGGCGGCGGCAAACGCTGGTAATCGCCACTCTGCCGCCGCGAACGATGCTTTGCGGTATGCAGAACATTTTGGTTTGGCTAATCGGAAAGTGCCCACATCGTCCCGCGGGCTGATGTGGGCACTCGTCTTGGCAGTAGAATGGTTCAGGTTTCTTTCCCGGCCGAGGCCGGCCCACTTGCTTGCCGCTCTTTGGGCGGTTAGGCTCGTACTATGGAACGGCAACAACTTATCAAGACACTCGACCAGCTTCACGCCGATCTGTCACAAACCGAACACGTCGATCCGGAAACACTCGCCAGGCTCCTCGCGATCACCAGCGACATCCAACGGATTCTGAGCGAGCGGCCAGAAACGTCGATGGAAGAAGTCTCCCCAGTTTCCAGCAGCCTGAAGGACGTCTTGCTCAAATTCGAGGCCGACCATCCCGAGTTGGCAACCAGCGTAGGCAAAGTCGCTGACGCCCTGGCCGCCATGGGGTTTTGAGAGCGATGAGCTGAGCGTCGACTGCCTATCAGATTGATCGCTATCCTTTCCGTATTTTCTGCCTCTCTCTTCAGTTGCAACTGACTCCGCCACCAACCATGCCTACCAACCTTGGTCACCGCGTGCTACCTTGTCTCCTCGTCGCCGATATGCGTCTCACGCTCGAGTTTTATGTTGATGTCCTGGGCTTTACGCAAACCGGCTATTACCCGATCGAGAGCGAACCGATTCGTACCGAGGTCCGCCGCGACGACGTGGCGATCCTCTTCTATTCTGAATCACCCCGCTTCTCGAACGACAGCCCTCAATGGACTGGTGCACTCTATATCTTTCCGGAAAACGTTCACCAATTGGCTGACGAACTGCGCGGCAAGGTGCCGTTTCTCTGGGGTCCCGAGGAGACCGAATTTGGAGTCCGCGAATTTGCCATCCGCGACCCGAACGGCTACATACTGGTATTCGCCGAGCCGGCGTGATCGCCTCGTCTCGGCACGTAGTGGACCACGGGCAGTAAGGTGTGCGGCGTTCCACGGCGACCGCCTAGCTGAACAGCCGTTTTGTCGCGGCCGGGCCACGGGCCGCAATGGCCGAGTCGATGAGCGTACGCTGCGCGGCAGTAAGCGTCCAACCCATTGCCCCGGCAGTCTCCTCGATCTGCCACCGCCGTTTCGCGCCACACAAGGCCGAGGTAATTCCCGGCTGATGAATCGTCCAATTCACAACCAATTGCGCAACCGTGTGGCCCGTGAGGGCGGCCGCCCCGCGTAGCTGCTCGACAAAATCCTGGTTCTTTCGCCATTCGTCACCCTGGTACATGGGATAGTTGCGGCGAGTGTCTCGCTCGTCGAACTGGTGATCTCGCTGCAGTTTGCCGGCCAACAGCCCCTTCATCAACGGCCAATACACCATCACGGCTACATGGTGTTCGCGACACCAGGGAATCGTTTGTGCTTCGATGTCGCGCTGCAGCATGTTGTAGGGCATCTGCACGGCTGCAATTGGGCAGACAGATTGAAACACCGCAAGTTGTTCCACGGAACAGTTCGACGCACCGATCGATCGCGTCTTGCCGGCTGCCATCAACTCGCGCAAGGCTCCGGCCGAGTCCTCGATTGGCACGTTCGGATCGGGGGCGTGCCAATAGAGCAACTCGACTCGATCCGTACCAAGCCGTCGCAGGCTCTCGTCACACTCGGCCCTCAATCGTTCTGGCCGGCCGTCGGTGACCATCAAGTCGCCTTCGTAATGAATGCCGCATTTCGTGGCGATTACCATCTCATTGCGCCGATTTCCGAGGGCGCGGCGAATCAGATTCTCGCTCTCCCCGCTTGGACCGTAAACGTGCGCGGTGTCGAGATGATGGACTCCCAGTTCGAAACACGCCTGGATTGTCGCGATGCTATCCGCATCGTTCGCGCCGAGCGTCGAGACGCCAGCGATCGGCCAACAGCCCAAGGCCACGGGCGAGACGCTGACCCCGGAAGCTCCCAACGAGCGACGTTCAATTGGTGGTGTTTGCTCCGACATGCACGTATCTTATCGGTTATGCCGTCCGTGACGAATGCCTCGCCCATGGGCCGGGATAAACAGTGGAATCGCCCTGTTCGGTCGGCGGCCGTGGTCGGTAGTACACTGCTATCGAGCCAATGCCTCAACGGCATGTTCGGATCGCCAGGGAAGGCCGTTTCTTGCAGGGTTTTCACGCCTCAAAGGAAGCATGGGCACTACCGCTTTCAGCAGGATTTGTTGTCTAATTGGTTTTCCGGCCATAGAATAGAAGTAGTCAGGATTTTGTCCTACCGATCGTTTTGCGTCCAGGGAGCGAAGCCATGTCCGCATTCCGTACTTTTCGAACGGTGTTCAGCTTGCTGAGCGTGTTGGTTGTGTGCGAATTGGCCGCGGCGCAGTCAGGAACGCGACGCTCTTCGCCAGCCAAGTTGACCGACCCCAGGCCCCTTTCAAACACCAGCGGCTATGCTGGGCAAGAGATGCAGCGTTTGAATAACAGGGATAGTGGTCGGGGCTACACCAGTGAGAGCTTGAATCAGTTAGCCCTGCAAAACGTCCAGGCCAGCATTCCCCGAGTGGGCCAGCAATCTGTATCGGCTGGTCGCCCCTCGCTTGGTTTGAATATAGGTGGCCCGGCTTTTGGTAAGCCTTTCGCCGGTTTTTCCTCCGCGCCGACGGTCAGCCCCTATATGAATCTGTTTCGCGAAGACCTTGGCGGCAACAGCGATCTGAACTACAGCACGCTGGTTCGCCCCCAGCTTCAGCAGCAGCAGATTAATTCAGCCGTTCAGCGGCAAGGCATGGAACTCTCGCGGCGTGTGCAGGCAATTGCGGCCCAGCCAGATTTCAACCCCCAGGGTTCAGAGCAGCAGTTGCCAACGGGCCACACCACTGTCTTCATGAACCACGGCCGCTACTACCCAGCTATCAACTCGCAGCGACCGAAACGCTAGCATTTAGCACCGCGGGGTCGTCAGACGACTGCCCTTGTTGTTCTGGCCGCGGCTTTGCTACAAGCCGCTCATCTCGTCTGTTCTCATCTGGCCGAAGGCGCGGATCGCTCACGGGCCAGAGGGCCAATCCGCGCCGCAGAGTACCTCGCTCGATCTCTTCAGGAAACATAACGCCCGTCCTCGCGACAATCACGCGATAACGGGCCGCCAACGGAACGCATTATGGCGGACGTTTTGCCAGTTCGATGGATAGTAAGCATCCTGGTGGTTCTCGGTGAAACGTGTACTGGCGTACCAAGCAATCTGTTTGCGCAAGTGCCGGCTGCTTGGAGCGCGCCGATTCTCACGATGCCAATGGGTGCCAGCCATGCTCCCTTGGTGCCTGCGCTGAGTCCACTCGTGGCTGCACCCGTGGCGGCAACCAAGCCGCGAAGTCCGCTGGCACATCTCATACGAAACCAAGACATGTCGGACGGCTTGCCGCCATTCGCCCTTGCCGACCCATCGGGGACGATCCAGCGCTATGTGGAGCCGGTGCCCAACATCGACCTTGAACCATACGTCGGTTCGGTCGTCACCGTTCGCCACGACACGGGCCAAACGCTCCTGGCATCGCAACTGGAACTTCCACCACTGCCGGCCAATCCAATTGCGTCACGAGGAATTCCCGGCAGTGGAGGCGAGATAGGAGGAGTCGATTCCCAGCTTCGCGAATTGGTCGCCGGCATCCATCAGGCCGAGTTTGTCGACAATGACGACTCCACTGTCGAACTCTTGCCCGAAGGGGCTGAGGAAGTCCAGAACGGCCAATCGAAGAGCAGTTCTTCAAATGGCAAGAGCCAGCCTGGCGCTCCGCTCATGCTTCCAGAAGACGCTGCTCAGGATGTAGCGAACGAGCCTATCGGCGGATTGCCCATGTGGACCGAGGAACCACCACCGGGAGCGGAGTCGGTGTTTGATGGCGGATTTCCACAGGATATGCCTGGAGAGGAAACGTATAACGATTGTCCTGAGTGCTATCCCGAATGCGACGAGAGTTGCCCGACCTGCGGCGAAACCCGGTCGCCAGATCGTTCCAGAGCTAGCCACTGGCTCGGCCGCCACGGCAAGCGTTCACAATCGTGCCGCATCTTCGCCGATGTTGAATTCAACTTGATGCGGCTTCACGCGGCAGAGCTGGCTGCAGGTAAACTTTCGGAGAAATACGAGCTCGCTCCGCGATTTGTTCTTGGTTTCGAGGGGGGCGACATTTCGGATGGCCGGGTGCGTTATTGGACCTATGGCCGAGAAACGCCCATTTTCGAAGGCGGCGGCGTACGAGTGGATTTTGACGTGCTGGACATCGAAGCAACCCAGCGATTCCAGATCCGGCGATCCGACATCATCGTTGGTGCCGGCTTTCGCATGGCTGCCATCGAAATCACCGACGACGACAACGATGCGATTGGCACCGATCTGTTGGGGATGACGGTTGCCGCCGATGCACGAACCTATCTCTGCAGTTTCCAGGATGGCGACTTTTCTTTTGTCTACGGCGCGCGATTATCCATTCTTGGCGGCGACTGGGGCGGAGACGCTACGAATGACTTCGTCGATGTGCCGATTCGAGACGATAACGTCGTGGCCGACGAACTGCGTGCCGGCGTGGAGTATTCGTGTTGCTATCGCCGCTTCGATTTGCGCGCTCAAGTCGCCTTTGAGATGCAAAACTGGCACAGCGACGTCCTCTCCCAGGACGGGGGAACCGACTCGATCGGCTTCATCGGCCCGGGCATCCACCTCGGCGCCCAGTTCTAGTGGTGATTCCTGGAACGCCAGGAACGGCGTTGCAGCCGAAAAGTCCTGGCAGGCACTCGGCGAAAGAGAAGTGCCCGCGAATCATGCGAATGGGCGCGAATGGTGTTCCGCATTTGCGATGGTTTGCGCCATTCGCGGGCACAATTAGCTTATGGGTGGGTGCGAACGCACACGCGGCTCCGCTTTGGGGCAAATTGGTATCTCTCCCGGTCGTTTTGTGCGGGTTTGCCGATTTGCAACGTCCGACCGCGACAATATTTTCGCAATTCGCTCGTCACGAAGTTGTTTCGGCCACTGTTCGGCTTGGTTGCGAGCTATGTTTCCATTTGGATGGCGCACTGGAAGCAACCAAGACAATGGATATTCATTCGTCTGGTCCACAGATTGGCAGGCTGAACCCCGTCATTTGGTGATCAGAAAGGCCATCCCAACTCCTTTTCCAGCTTTGGGATTAGGCAACCCAACGCTTGCGGCACTTATCTGCCTGATTGTTTCCTCCCCACAAGCAAGAGAAGCGGTCCTGCTGCGCGCTGTGGCAGACAATCGCGTGCAATCACGCATGCCATTGCCGTGCAAGGCCGCGACGACTTTGAAAAGAATCTATTGTCTACCACTGCGACTCATCAACGACAAAGGAGCCTCCGATGAAACAGCAATTACCTTTTCGAAGCTTCGCTCGACTCATGCTGATTGCGGCACTTGCCGTGCTTATCGCGGCGCCTGTGTGGGCACAGTCCCGCATTGTTCAAGTCGAAGAGCATTGGGAACTACAGCTTGGAGAGCCGGATCCGGACACTAGCGCTCCGCAGACCACCATGGCCATGTCACCCACAGCCGATTTGAATGATCACTTTTTTCTGTTTGCGTTGAATCATGGGACATCTCCTGACTATCAGCCGGGCGGGATGCAGATCCAGCTTTGGGCGGGCGAAACATTGGTGGATTCTCGGCGATGCGGTGAACACGGAACGCTTTCCCGCAGTGAGGAAAAAATCCGCTGGGTACAGCGGATTTCGCTGAACAATGACACGCTGAACTTCGAGATCGCGGATGGATCGTCGGAGTCCTGGGGCTCCTTTGGCGGCGGCGAGATGCTGCTTTCCACGAGCACATCGCTGACAAGTCTGAATGGCTACAGGCCGGGTGTTTCGCTGACTGAGTCCCAGGTGGGGTATGCGGAGAACCGGGTAGCCTCCCTGATACTCACCAAGGTCCGCTGGCTGACCGATGACGGGCAAGTACACGAAATGAACGCGCCGATCCCCATCGA
>JAKEGR010000353.1 GCA_022615465.1 Planctomycetota bacterium
CGGCTGCCACTCGGCTGGCGACCGCGGCCCTTCACTGTAAGGGAGATGCCGACGGAAGCAGTACCGGCAGTGGATCGCACAGGTGCCCGTGGTAAGAAGCAACACACGTCCCTCGTACTTCCGCAGCAGACCCGGCTGCCGGGTGGCGCTGGCATCGGCTACCGGGTCGGCGATAAAACCCGGTACTTCGGCCAGTTCGTCGGATCGCGGCAACACCTGCCGCAGCAGCGGATCGGCGATGTCGCCGGGCCGCATTCGGGCCAGATAGCCGCGGGGCACAAACAGCGAAAAGTCCTGCCCCGCCTGCCGGGCGGCATCGGCCGCTTCGGGCGGCAATTCCAGGAGTCGGCACAATTCGGCCGGATCGCGTACCGCGTCTTTCATCGCCTCTTGCCAGGAGGCGCAGCGCGGACCCAATCTGGGGCGGACAACGGCTCGGGAGGCGGTTAGAATGGTCATCTTATCTGAGAGTCGATCCGAATGGCATCGGGGGCAGCCCCCATTCGCACCACCCATTCGTACCACATGGAGCCGTACCGGAAAAGCGGACAGGAAGACGAGACGTGACCACATACAATACCAGTGATTTTCGCAAAGGTCTGAAGGTTCAGATCGACGGCGTGCCGTACTTGATGGTGGAAATGAATTTTCGCAAGCCGGGCAAGGGCAACGCGTTGTACGAATGCAAGATGAAAAATCTGATTCGCGGCACCCTTCTCGACCGTACGTACCGCGCTGGCCAGACGCTCGAAGCGGCCGACGTAACGGAGTTCACGAGCCAGTTTTTGTATCGCCAGATGGATACTTTCGTGTTCATGAACATCACCACCTATGAACAATATGAACTGTCGAAAGAGCAAGTGGGCGATGCCTGGATGTTCTTGAAGGATGGTATGGAATGCAGCCTGATGGTGTACAATAACAATCCGCTGGCCGTGACGCCGCCGAATCACGTAATACTCAAGGTCGAGTATGCCGAACCAACCGCACGGGGCAACACGGCCACGAACGTGCAGAAACCGGTCAAGCTGGAAACCGGCGCTGAGATCGGCGTTCCGCCCTTCGTCAATACGGGCGACTGGATCCGGGTGGACACGCGGACGGGTGAGTATATCGAGCGGACCAAGGCGCCCGAGGAATGAGCCGGCGGGTGATTCCTGCTCCGCGAGTCCAGGAATTGTCCAACACGAACGAATGGACTCGCAACGAGGAACTCTGACCGACCATTGACAGTCCCCACACCTCCAACCATTACGAGGAACTTATCCATGTCACTCGGGATCATCTTGGCCATCCTGGCCGCGGTCGCCATTCTCGCCGTGTTGTACGGCGTGGGCATTTTCAATCGACTTGTCGCCCTGAAGAACCGGTTTGAGAACGCATTCTCCCAGATCGAGGTGCAACTCAAGCGGCGTTACGATCTCATTCCGAACCTGGTGGAAACCGTCAAGGGTTACATGGGTCACGAACGGGGTACGCTGGAAGCCGTGATCAATGCCCGCAACCAATCGGTAAGCAACCTGCAGCGGGCGGCGGCCAACCCGGGCGACCCGGCTGCCATGCAAGCCCTGGCTGGCTCCGAGAACATGCTAACCGGCGCGTTGGGAAAATTGTTTGCGTTGGCCGAGGCCTATCCTGATCTGAAGGCCAATCAGAACATGGCCCAACTCTCCGAGGAGATCACGTCGACGGAGAACAAGGTTGCATTCGCCCGACAGGCGTACAACGATGCGGTCACGAATTACAACATCTATCGGCAGAGCTTCCCGCCGACGCTATTTGCGAATTTCTTCGGCCACAGTCAGGATGCGGAGCTATTGGATTTCGACGACGCCCAGATCGCCGAGCCGCCGAAGGTGTCGTTTTCGTGACGATTCAAGAGATGCGGGGTCGCGAGCCAGCGTTTGACCGCCGCGGCGCGCGATTCAGCAACGAGTCGGACCCCTGATTCTCGACGTCCCCATGGCCACCGACTTCTTTGAGCGTCAAGCGCATGCACGCCGAACCACTTGGTGGCTGATCGCGATGTTCGCGCTGGCCGTGGTCGGTATCGTGGGTACGACGATTGTCGTTACCGCCGTCGCCGTCGGCGGGGGAGAATTTTCCGCCAACGGGAGCCGCTTTGGCCGCGGCGGCGAGGAGTTCCCCTGGCAAATTCCCCTGGGCGCCGGAGCGGCCGCAATCGCGATGATCGGCGGGGGAAGCCTCTACAAAATCGCCGAGCTTTCAGGAGGCGGCACGGTAGTCGCCGAGCGGCTGGGCGGCCGTCGCGTCTATCCCAACACGACCGACTTCGCCGAGAAGCGGCTCTTGAACGTGGTCGAGGAGATGGCCCTCGCCTCGGGCGTCCCCGTGCCGCCGGTATTCTTACTGGAGCAGGAGCAGGGCATCAACGCCTTTGCCGCCGGCTTTTCGCCAAGCGATGCGGTGGTCGGCGTGACGCGCGGCTGTGCCGAACAGCTTACCCGCGACCAACTGCAGGGCGTTATCGCCCACGAGTTCAGCCACATCCTCAATGGCGACATGCGGCTCAATCTGCGGGTGATTGGCGTGCTGTATGGCATTCTGCTGATGGGATTGGTCGGCCGCGAGTTGCTGTTCGCCGCGGGACGCAGCCATTCGCGTAGCGACAACCGCCGCGACGGTGGCCAGGGAAGGCTGATTTTGCTGCTCATCGGCCTGGCGTTCATGGTGATTGGTTTCATCGGATTATTTATTGGCAACTTGATCAAGGCGGCCGTGTCGCGACAACGGGAATACCTGGCCGACGCCTCGGCGGTGCAGTTCACTCGCAATCCGGAAGGAATTGCCGGCGCATTAAGACGGATCGGGGCAGCCGTGTTTGGCTCGAAACTCGTTCATCCCAACGCTGCCGAAGCAAGCCACATGTATTTCTCGCCCGGAATCAGCAGCCTGTTCGCCACGCATCCGCCGCTCGGAGAGCGGATTCGCCGGATCGATCCGCAATGGGATGGGAAGTTCCCGACGCCGCTGCCGGAGCACGTGACGGCCGCGATGCTCGATCAAGGGGCCGTGGGCCTGGTCGGAGAGGCGGACATTTCAGGGACTCGCGTGCCGGTGAGAGTGGTGGAGCACGCCGCCGACCAGGTTGGCAGCCCGCGAGCAATCCATCAATCGTACGCCGCGGAATTGGTCGCGGCGATGCCGCCGGCAATCGTCGATGCCGTCCACGAACCGTACGGCGCCCGCGCCGTGATCTTCGCCACGCTCCTGGACCGCGACTCCGACATACGTGCCACACAGCTTCGCGAGCTTGAGCAGATCGCCGACGAACCTGTCTTCGAGTTGACCCTGCGCCTCGCTCCAGCCGTCAACCAACTCGATGTGCGGGCACGGCTGCCGCTAGTGGACATGTCGCTGCCTGCACTTCGGGCGCTCAGCCCAGCGCAATATCGGCAGTTTATCGACTGTTTTACAAGACTCGTGCAGGCGGATCAACGGCTCGGCCTCTTCGAATGGACACTGCACCATATCCTGCTGCGGCATCTGCGACCCCAGTTTGAGCGCGTGCGGTCGCCGCAGATCGTCTACCACGGGCTGCAGCGACTGGCGGAGCCATGCTCGGTGCTGCTGTCTTGTTTGGCGAGGGCCAGCGATGCGGATGACCAGGCGGCGTTTGACAGCGGCGCGGGGCACCTCGCGGACGTCACCCTGCAGTTACTGCCAGCCGAACAATGCACGCTCACCCGGCTGAACGACTCGCTTCGTCAGTTGTCGCAAGTGGTCGAAAAGCAGCGCCGGCGACTGATCGACGCCTGCGCCGCGTGCATCTGCGCCGATCGGGACGTGCGAGTTCGCGAGGCCGAGTTGTTGCGGGCGATCTGCGACATACTCGACTGCCCGATGCCACCGCTCCTGCCGGGGCAGCCCTTGGCGAACTGAGCCGAACGCATTTCACATTTCCACCCGCGACAGCACGAGTCGCCGACACGATTGTCGCGGCTATTCGTTCAATGACAGCATCTCCGCGAAGTCCAGATTTCATGCCGAGCGCCTCGCTGCCCAATCTGGCGGCGCGAAGTGCATTGCTGCGCCGGCTGCGCGCGTTCTTCCACGAGCGCGGATTCCTGGAAGCGGAAACGCCTCTCGTCGCGGCTGAAGTGATTCCCGAGTTGCATATCGAACCGCCGCGGCTGGCCAACGGTGATTTCTTGCAGGCCTCTCCCGAACTCCACATGAAGCGGCTGCTGGCCGCGGGAATGAAGGCTATTTTTCAAGTCACGCGCTCGTTTCGCGCGGGCGAGCACGGCCGGCTGCACAACCCAGAATTCACGATCATCGAGTGGTACCGAGTGGGCGACGACATGACGTCCGGCATCCGCTTGCTTGATGAATTGACTCAGGCCCTCTTGGGCACGCCCGCGGCAAAGCAAACACAATACGCCGACGCATTCCAAAAGACCCTTGGCCTCTGCCCCCACACCGCGACGCTCGATGAGTTGGCAGCGGCCGCCGCCGAATCCCCCTTTCCGCTCCGGGGAGGGGATCGCGACGAGTGGCTGAACTTGCTGTTGGCTTTACACGTCGAACCGCACTTGGGCAGCGACGATCCGGAAATCATTTACCATTATCCGGCGTCCCAGGCCTCGCTGGCCAAGGTCGTGCCGTCGGGGCATGGCTACAACGTGGCGGAACGGTTCGAGTTGTACTACCGCGGTATTGAGCTTGCCAATGGGTTTCATGAATTGACCGACGCGGCCATCCTGCGTCGTCGATTCGAAGAAGTCAACTCGCTTCGCGTCGCCGAGGACCGCCCTGCCCTGCCCTTGCCGGAACGATTGCTGGCCGC
>JAKEGR010000354.1 GCA_022615465.1 Planctomycetota bacterium
AACGCATGGCCGTGCCGCATCATCTGCTCGATTTTCTCGATCCGGTTGATGAATTCAGCGTTGCCCAGTATCTCGGCGCCGCGGCGGCCGCCGTGACCGACATCCGCGCGCGTGGCAAGGAGGTGCTGTTCGTTGGCGGCACCCCATTGTACCTCAAGAGCCTGCTACGCGGACTTTTTGAAGGTCCGCCGGCCGACTGGCATCTGCGCCGTGAGATTGAAACGGAGATCGCCCACGTGGGTCAAGAGGCGTTGCACGCGCGATTGAAACAAATCGACCCAGTCGCTGCGACGGCGATTCATCCGAACGACACGCGACGCCTCATTCGCGCGCTGGAAGTGTATCGAGCCACCGGTGAGCCGATCAGCCACCAGCAGATGCAGTTTGAGGAGGGTCGGCCGGCGGAAGAATGCCGCGTGTTCGTGCTGCGCCGGCGGCGAGAGGAATTGCATCGGCGAATTGAAGGCCGCGTTGAGGCGATGATCAAGGCCGGGCTGGTTGACGAAGTGCGACAGCTTACCGCCAACGGCCATGGTCTTGGCCGCACGGCGCGGCAAGCGGTTGGCTACCGCGAGGCACTGGAGTACCTTGCGGGACAATTCGATGAGCGAGAAATGATCGATCGCATCAAGGCCCGGACTCGCCGGTTCGCCAAACGGCAAGGCACGTGGTTCCGCAGTCTGAGGGAATGCCGGTTTCTCGATATCGCGGGCGAGGTGGACGCGGAAGCCGTCGCGGAGCGGATCGTTGCCGTCCGGCCGCAAGGGCCATGAATTCCTTGCGGGCCGGCAGGATTCCACCAGAAACCACTTGACACTTCCGAACCCGCGTTCAAATAATCAACGACATGCCGCCAAAAAACGCCCTGTTACCGCTACAAGTTCGAGCCATAAGTTCGGGTTGAGAGGAGTTCCTGACGATGAAGACTTGCACTTGGTGTGTGTTGGCCGTCACGATTGGCGTTGTCTTCTTCTGTTCTGCGTCCGCCATCGCGGCTGATGACGGCGTTTTTGCGCCGAAAAACCTCATGGCATGGTGCATTGTGCCATTCGACGCCAAGAAGCGCGGCTCCGAACAGCGGGCCAAAATGCTCCAACGCCTTGGCATTGCCAGGCTCGCATACGACTGGCGAGATGAACACATCCCGACCT
This sequence comes from Planctomycetota bacterium, assembly GCA_022615465.1. Taxonomy (GTDB): domain Bacteria; phylum Planctomycetota; class Planctomycetia; order Pirellulales; family Lacipirellulaceae; genus JAKEGR01. The sequence goes on from JAKEGR010000354.1 coordinate 1,152, forward strand.
TCGACGAGGAGGTCGAGGCCATGAAGCGGCACGGGGTAACGATCGAAGCGTGGTGGTTTCCCGCTGGCCTGGACGATACCAGCCGCAAAATCCTGGATGTGATTCAGCGTCACGGAATCCATCCGCAGCTCTGGTTGACCATGGGGGATCCGGCGCCTGACAGGGAACAGACCGAAAAAGTGGCTGCGGCCGCCGCCGCGATCAACCCCATTGCCGAGGAAGCGGCGAAGCTCCGCTGCAAGGTCGCCTTGTATAACCACGGCGGCTGGTTCGGCGAGCCGGAGAACCAGATTGCCATCATCGAACGCCTCGGGCTTCCCAACGTGGGCATCGTCTACAATTTCCACCACGGACACCTGCACATCGACCGCTTCCCCGAGTTATTCCGTAAGATGCAGCCGCATCTGTTGGCGATAAATCTCAATGGGATGGTCAAGGACGGTGAGCAGACGGGCAAGAAGATTCTTACCATCGGTCAAGGAGACCAGGAATCGGCGATGCTGAAGGTAATCCTTGCAAGCGGCTGGCGAGGCCCGGTGGGGATTCTCAACCATCAGACCGAGATCGACGCGGAGCAGGCCCTCCGAGACAATCTCGAAGGGCTGGCCAGGCTCCGGCAAGAGGTCGAACCGTAAGATGACAATTGTGCATCCTTGCTTTCCCCGGAAAGTGGCACCCTGGCGGGAAAAGAAAATGGGACATTGTTGCATTGTGCTTGGCGCGGCGGAACGCTCAGGTAGTCTACTGTGCCTGCGTCACATTGCCGCCCATTTGATCCGACGCCTTCGCACCTAATCTGCCGTTACCTCCAAGCCGAGCGAACGAGCCACGCGGTCGGCGGTTGTCATGTGGATGTCGCGCTCGCCGGACACGAAACGCGCGATCACGATTGGCGATACCCCGGCATCGCTGGCAATTTCCTCGACGGATCGCCCGCTTTCACGGATCGAACGGCGGAGCAATTCACTTAGCGAATCATATTGGGCTGCATGGGTCGCTTTTTTCGGCGGGTATTCTCGTTCAACCTTTCCGCGCAGCTCCTGGTCGGCGGCAACTTCGTCTGGAGTAAGATGACGCTCGCGAAATACTCGCTGCAGTTTCTTTGCCATACTTTCGACCTATCGTGGTTTGGGGACTTCGTAGGCGGTCCTTACGCGGAGGGTGTCTTCGTCGATCTGGTCATATACGACAATGATATACAGGCCTTCGAGCGTATATCCCCACGCGCACGGGCGGCCTGTTGAAGTGCTCGTTCCTTCGCTGGCCGGATTCTCAAGCACTTCCTCAACATCTTCAATCGATAAGCCGTGCTCAAGTATATGCTGAACATTGCCGTTTGGGTCGTCGGGATCATCCCAGAGAATGCGCAGGTAATCCATCGCCACACTCAATTCTAAGCGACTGCCTTGATCGGATGAACGGCTGCACCAACAACTTCCGGCCC
>JAKEGR010000355.1 GCA_022615465.1 Planctomycetota bacterium
CCCAAGCCAAGGATGCCGAGTGTAACACGGACGAGTATTCTCGCGATCTGGCCGATGGTCTTCGAGCACTTGACGAAGCCCAGGATTTCGTGCCGGCTGGCGTACAGCTTGAAGCGGAACTTGATGTGCGAATCGTGGCCTCGTCGCATCGCACGCCTGTTCTGCGCGAGTGCGGCTCGAAAATACAGTCACGCGAGGCGGCAAACCTCTATCACGTCTATGCACAAGAGAAATTGGTGCGAGCGATGGACGGCGATCAAGCGGGATCCATGGTGCTGCACGGCTTGGGGAAAGTGTATGCGCGGCTAGCCGAACGCGGCGACGATCAGCACGCGATGCATAGTGCCATCACGATGTACTCGGCGGCACTGACAACTTGCCCCACAAACCACATGGCGGCCAACGAATTGGGTGTGCTGCTCTGCCGCCAAGGCCATGTAGCCCAATCTGCAAATCTGTTCGAACGCACGATTGATCTGTCGCCTAGTGCGACCGCCTATCGCAACCTAGCCATGGCGCAGCAAAAGCTTGGCATGACGGGCCAGGCAACCGCAAATGAACAGGAGTCGCAGCGACTGGCGGCCATCGATCGCGCCCATGGGGTGTTGTCGCGGCGGGTGGGCGTGCAGTGGGTCTCCCCGGAGGAGATGTCCGGCGTGACGCCGGTGGCGCCATTGGCTCCGGCGGCATACAGCTCGGCAGCGTCGACTTCCAAGCAACAATCACCCGTAGTCGGTGTTCCAGCGCCGGAACGCTCTCGATGGCAGCGCACCAAGGATTTCGCCAAGTCGTTGCCGCTGATCCGTTGAGGCCGAACATGATCCATTTACGCAACCGATCGAGACAATGGCTGGCCGACGCCGCATTCGGGACGGCCATCGCCGCTGCGATTTCCCATGAAACGACAACCGGCGGCGCCGACAGCACAAGGCCAATGGCCGCTGCGGCGCCTTTGCCGGTGGTCGATGCGGAATCCGCGGTTCCTCTCGCGAGCGGTTCTGCGAATGATGTTCGCGACGGGGCACTGGCAGAGCCAGGGGTACAGGTTATCAAGAACGACGTGCGGCTGTGCCAGGCACTCAGTCCGGCCTCGCCGTATCCGATCTGGGGCGTTGACAGCGCCGCGGGGAACGGTTGTGGCGAAGTCGGCTGGGATTCGCGCGGCATGATCCCCTGGGAACAGTTTGCCCAGGGCGAATACATCGGCCACGCCCGTACGCCACAGGTGCCAGAGTACCGGCTGCGTGAGGCCGATGTGATTACCGTCTATTATCGCCGCACGCGCGAGGAGCTTTCACGGCCGTACGAATTAGAGGTTGGCGACCGGATTCGCGTCGAATCGTTGACGGCCGGCAGCGGCGCGGCGATCAAACCGGAAGGAAACGAAACCGTCGCGACCGCCGACAGCATTTCCCGCGAATTGGTGATCCAGCCGGATGGCACGATTACCTTGCCCATGCTGGGTCAGGTACGGGCAACTCGGCGGACGGTCCCATCGTTACGCGACGAACTGGAGGAACGGTACAAGGAATACTTCCACGTGCCGTCGATTACAGTGACGCCCATGGTCGTGAACACAAAGCTTGAAGACCTGCTGAATACGGTCGACAGCCGGGCGGGCGTGGCAGGCGGATTGCAGATCCAGGTGACGGTCACTCCGGCAGGCGACATCCAACTGCCTGGCATTGGTGACGTGTTTGTGCAGAGCCTCACGCTTGCCGAAGCCAAGCAAGAAATCGACGCTCGCTACGGTGCCACGATTCCCGGCGTCCAGGTAACCCTGGTGCTGGCCAAGCGTGCCCAGCGGTTCATTTATGTGCTCGGTGAAGTGGCCCAGCCGGGGCGGTTTGAGTTGCAAGGCCCGACGACGGCGATGCAAGGGATCGCGCTGGCGGGCGGTTGGCGGATTGGCTCGAACCTGCGGCAGGTCGTCGTATTCCGACGCGGTCCCGATTGGCGACTGATGGCCACGATGCTCGACCTGCGCGGCGCGCTCTACGGGCGCCGCCCGGTACCGGCCGACGACATCTGGCTGAGCGACTCGGACATCGTTCTGGTGACCAAGTCGCCGATTCAACAGGTTGACGAAGTGATCGAACAGGTGTTCACTCGCGGCTTGTATTCTGTGATGCCGCGTGAAGCGTTGTGGAATGTTGGGTTCGTTGGCGAAAGCTCGTTGTAGCGGTCCTCCACCCGCAGGACCGGTTCTCAACTGCGGTGGATATCAACATGCACCCGCTGTGTGTCGCGGCTAATCTCCCTGCGTGGCGGGAAAACAAACCCATCCCTCTCGCATGGCCGACGAATCCCCTTATAATGCCGAGTGTCGATACGGTACGTCTCATCTGGAATGAGGGGAACTTCCCATGCAGTGCAACGAATGCGACCAGGATTTGCCCAAGGGGGCGGCATTTTGTCCCCAGTGCGGGGCGCGGATCGGCAGTGAGGCCGAATTTCCGTACAATCTCAACCTCGCAAACCAGGCGGGCGCCCAGCGATTGAAGCCAGGTCGCGAGCGTAGCGCTGGCAATCAGCCTCCCGAAGAGGAGTTGTGGAGTGGTACGTATTCGGCGAAGGCGATGGTGGGGCCGGCGATAGGCGCGGCGATTCTAACCGTGCTCGGCATGGTTGGGGCGTCCATTGCCGGGCCGGCTGGTTGGGCGGCCGTCGGAATTGGCTCGCTGTTGGTTTGGGGAGGCTTGGCGTTACTACTGATGTATCGGCGGCTGACGGTGCGATATCGGCTAACGACCTATCGCTTCTTCCACGAGACCGGCCTGCTCAGCCGGACGCGAAATCGGATCGAAGTGATCGATATCAACGACGTGACACTGAGTCAGGGACTCATCGAACGGATGTTGAACGTCGGGACTGTCTTTGTCCAGTCGAGCGATGTGACGCATCCTCAGATCAATCTACCGGGCATCGAGGGTGTGAAGTACGTGGCCGATTTGATCGACGATACGCGGCGGGCGGAGCGGCAGCGGCGGGGTCTGTTTATGGAGAACATCTGATCGCGGAGGTCAGGGTGAATGGTGCGATGAAAGTGTTACTATGTGTTTTGTTAGCGGTGGTGATTGCAATGTTCGCGTTCTGGAACAGTTTCTTGCGGGCACAGGTGATCGTGGCCAAGGATGTGGGGAAGGGTCCGGGTGCGCCGCTGGACCAGGGCATGAAGACGCTCGACGGCAAGGACGTGAACCTGGCGGAAAAATATGCCGGGAAGGTGGTGCTGCTGGTGAACGTGGCGAGCAAGTGCGGACTGACGCCACAGTATGAAACGTTGCAATCGCTGCACGAGAAATACGCCGACCAGGGGCTGGCCATCGTCGGCGTGCCGAGCAATCAGTTTGCCGGCCAGGAGCCAGGCACGGCCGAGCAGATTGGGGAATTCTGCGAGAAGAACTACGGCGTGAAGTTTGATCTGCTGGCCAAGGTCGACGTGAACGGTGAGAATGCGACGCCGCTATACAAGGTTCTCACGTCGAAAGAACAGAACGGCGAACTGGGCGGTGCAATCACTTGGAATTTCGAGAAGTTCCTGTTTAATCGCCAGGGGCAGGTCGTGGCGCGATTCACGCCTCGCGTGAAGCCCGATGCGCCGGAGGTCGTCAAATTGATCGAGGCGGAGTTGGCAAAGCAGCCGTAGAGCGTGGGGCTGGTAAGCACCTTACGAACATGAATAAATCGATAGACTGCGTTGTGATTGGCTCGTGTGTGGTGGATGTGCTGGCGCGACCCGTCGTGTTGGGCCAACCGATTGGCGCGGGGCGGTTGATCGAGAGTGAGCCGCTGGGGCTGACGACCGGCGGCATTGTGTCGAATTCCGGGATCGCGATGGCCCGGCTCGGCATGCGTGTGGCGGCGTTCACCTACGTTGGCGACGACGAGTGGGCCAACGTGATTCGCCACCGTTACGCGGCCGAAGGGATCGATACCTCGGCACTCCTGACGCATCCGGATGGAGCCACCAGCACGTCGGCCGTATTGATCGACCCCACGGGCGAGCGGAGTTTCGTGCATTGTGCCGGCGCACCGCGGCTAATGGATAAGCAGACGCTGCTGGGGCGAATGGACTTGTTCTCACGCAGTCGGGCCATGCTGCTGGGCTACTATCCCCTGATGACTCGATTGCAGGACGACTTGCCAGAGGTACTTCAGGAAATCCGCGCAGTCGGTTGCCTGACGGCGTTGGATGCGGCCGGGGATGGCGGGACGATGGACCCGCTCGCCCGGATATTGCCCCATCTGGATTTCTACGTGCCGAATGCCACCGAGGGAGCCAATCAAACGGGCCGCGAGGAGCCGCGGGCAATGATCGCGGCATACCGCGACGCCGGAGCAACCGGCTGGCTGGGGATCAAGCTGGGTAAGCTTGGAGCACTTCTTAGCCCGCGACCGGGCGAGTTCATCAACGTGAACGTGGTGGCACCCCCGGGGCCGGTCATCGATACGACCGGCGCGGGCGATTGTTTCTACGGCGGATTGTTGACGGGCGTGTTCCGCGGTCTCGCACCGGCGGATGCTGGCCGATTGGCGGCAGCGGCGGGAGCATGCTCAGTCACCGGTCTCGGTGGCACCGCGGCGATTCGCGGATATGAAGAAACGGCCCGGCTCGCCGGTTTGTCATAGGCCGCGATCGCCGAGGTCATTTGTTTTCGATCGCGAACGATCGAGCGGGCCTCCAGCAACTCATCGCTCCGTGGTGAGTTCCTGCCCTGTTCACATTGCCGTGATGACCACCGCCGCGGCCTGACCGGTCGGGTTGTGATTGAGCGCCATGAAGGCCCGCTGGTCCACTGGCCGTGGCTCGGTGGGCACATTCACGGGACACTCGGGGTCGGGTGTCTGGTAATTCAGCGTTGGCGGGACGACGCCGTGCTGCATGCCGAGCAGGCTGATCACGAGTTCGACTATGCCGCTGCCAGGACCAAGGTGGCCAAAAAAGCTCTTCGGCGCCGTGACTGGCACGTTGCCGAGGATTTCACGGATGGCTTGCGATTCGATGGGGTCGTCCTCGCGTGTGCTGCAGCCGTGGGCATTGACATGACCAATATGGAACGATTCGAGGCCTGCCGCGGCGAGGGCTGCTCGCATGGCTCGGCGAATCGCGGCACCGGTGGGGCGGCATGATTCGGCAGTTGGCTCCATGCGACACGCGGCGGACGCCACTCGCGCCAACGGCCGCACGCCGCGACACTCGGCATGTTCGCGGCTTTCCAACACGATGTGCGCCGCGCCTTCACCATACACGAGGCCGCTGCGGTGGGCGTCGAACGGCCTGCAGACCGTGGACGGATCGTCACTATTTTCCAACGCCAGGCGCGCCCCGGCATGCCACATGAAATCAGCCACGCTCAACCGCGAACCGGTGCCGCCGACGATCATCACATCGGCCAGGTCGCGGCGGATGACATCGGCCCCCTCGGCCACCGCCAGGAGCGACGACACATCGCCTTCGGCGATTGTATTATTTGGCCCCCGGGCGTTGTAGCGGATGCCGATGTGGCAGGCCGGCATGTTGGGTAGATACTTGAGCATCCAGAGCGGGTACATTTCGCCCATCGCCTCGCGGGACCAGCGATGGATGTCGAAGTCTTCACGCTTCACCCACTCGGTAAAGGGGATCCGCAGTTCTTCCAGTTCGCAGTACAACAATCCCGCCGCGCCGATGACACCAAACCGATCCGGATCGAGTTTTGTCTCGGAGAGTCCAGCATCCTGCCAGGCAAGCTCCGCCGCCGCGCAAGCAAGCTGGATTTCGCGGGACATAACCTTGATGCTCTTACGCGGCTGAATCAATTCCTTGGGATCGAAGCCGCTCACCTGACCGCCAAATGGGGCCAGCCAACCGGCCGAAGCCAAGTGGGGCAACGGACGCACGCCGCTGCGCCGCGCGGTGACCGCATCCCACACTTCGTCGCGGCCGACGCCGATCGGCGAGACGATCCCCAGCCCAGTGATGACGATTTCGCGGACAGCCACGATGTTGGCAGCAAAGAATGGTAGTTTTCGGGTAGTCCTCCAGTGTAATAAGGCCCCGAATGGATCACAACGCGCCGGTGAAGCGCCGCGGCAGGCCCGCCTGGTTCAGATGTACCACATCGGCTCGCGGTCGTCGGCCATCTCAACAAGATCGGCGAGAGTTGTCGCCTCGAGCCGTTCACGTCGCAAGGCATCGATTTCTTGGCATAGGTCCAACACAGCCCGCACCAGAGGCGTCGGCTTGCCGGCGCTCGATTCTGGCCGGTCGTCACCTTCCATCACATCGACCACCTCGGCGAGTGTGATTTCGTGGGGCGGCCGCGCGAGCCGATAGCCGCCCGAGGCGCCACGCGTGCTGGCCACCATCGCCGCGCTTTTTAGCTGCAACAGAATCTGCACCAGGAACCGCGACGGGATGCCGTGCTCGTCGGCAATCCGCCGAATCTGCAGCGGTTCGCCCGTGGAATAGCCTTCGGCCAATTGGAGCATTGCGAGACAAGCGTATTCGGTTCTTGCGGAAAGTTTCATGTTCCGTACACGCTCCGCTGCGCATCGCGGCTAAACGTTTTGCCGCAATCGGGCACCACAAAGTGGTCGGCGGAGCATGTAGCCTTAAATGCCGCTGCCGTCCTGTTCGCTGATCGTGTGAAGTCCGCATTCAGTTTTCTGCATGCCACTCCAGCGGCCAGCCCGTTCGTCGGTCTCGCCCGATTCGACCGCCCGCGTGCAGGGCCAGCAGCCGATGCTGGGATAGCCCTGATCGTGGAGCGGATTGTAGGGAATGCCTTCCTCGGTGATCCGCTTCCACACATCCTGCTTCGTCGAATTCGCCAGCGGGCTGATTTTCACCAGGCCGAACTTCTTGTCCCAGCCGACGATCGCGGCCCGCGCGCGGTCTGCGCTCTGATCGCGACGGATGCCGCTCATCCAGGCATGCATTACCTTCGAAGCTCGCTCCAGGACTTGCAGTTTGCGATCGAAGCAGCACTGGTTGGGGTTGATCCGATACAGCGGCCCGCCGTGGAGTGTTTCGTATTCCGGCACACTCAACTCCGGCTGCAACAAATCAACCTCGATGCCATATTTTGCGGCGATTCGGTCGCGGAGGTCCAGCGTCTCCTGAAATTGGTAGCCGGTGTCGAGGTTGAATATGTACGTCTCCGGCGCGATCTTTGCCAGCATTGACAGAATAACGCACCCCTCGGGGCCGAAAGCGGTAGCCATCGTCAGGTAAGGTGCATAATGCTCGATGCCCCAAGCAATGATCTCTTCGGGCGAGGCCGTCTCGAGCCGCTGGCTGGCCTCCCGGAGCTTGTCTAACAACTCCGGCGTCGCCTCCAACCGCTGGAAGCCCGGACGAGGCGTTGGCAGCCCTCGGCAGGTTCCTTGACGGTCAAGTATCTCAGTATCCGGCATAACGAGCCTCAAGTGGCTGATGGTGGAAACGGGGGTCTGAACAGTCCTGGCAGGGATCGAAAAAGGACGTCGGAGAGCAGTCATTTTTCTTAATCTTACATATGTTAGTCAACTAAGTCAACAATAGCGACATGAGATAATATCGGCCAGTTCGGAGCGGCTTCTGAAGCCTGGAACGGCTTTCCGGGGGCTGCCAAGTGGTGGGGATGTGTCCAATCATTCTGGCGGGGGGGTAGCAGCCCGTTGAAAAATGGGACTGGCTCGCGGAACGATTGAAGAAACGCCTCAGTTTGACGTGGTCGCGCGAGCGCGCCCGTCCCCTTTTTCAACGGACTGTTAAGCGGCCGTGCAGCAAGGTGTTTCCAGCACATTCAGGCATCCGCGCGTGTGCGGCTGCGGGCCTCCGATTCCCGTCGCATCGTGGCCGGTGCGGCACTGCGATCCGCCGAATCGCCGAGTTTCGCAGCTTCGGCCTCCGCGGGGACATCCACTTCGTCGCGCACGTCGGCCGTGTGCCTGCGTCGCAGATACAACTTGATGGGCACTTCGTCGAAGGGCATTTCATCGCGAAACTTGCCGAGCAGGTAGCGCTGGTAGGGCTTGGAAATCAACGCAGGATCGTTGCAGAACAACACGATCGTTGGCGGCTGAACGCCCACCTGGGTCGCGTAGAAAATCTTGGGTTGGCGGTTGCGAGCCATCGGCGGCGGGTTCGACTGCACCGCGTCGCGGACCATCCGATTGAGTTCGCCCGTTTGCACGCGGGATCGAGCCTGCTTGAACAGCATCTGCCCGTGATTCAAGAGCGCTTTGATATTCTTGCCCGTTTGGCCGGTAATAAACGCGATTGGCACGTAGCGCATCGTGCCAAACGCATCGTGCAAATAGCGGACCCATTTGTCGGTCGGCATTGTCTGTACGAGTTGGTCCCACTTATTCACGACGAAGATGCACGGCTTGTATTGCTCGGCGATGTATTCACAGAGCTGCTTATCGACCTTGCTGATCCGTTGTGTGGCGTCGAAAAACAAGAACACCACATCGGCCCGGCGGATGCTCCGCTGCGCACGATGAGTGCTGAAAAAATCGATGTCGTCCTTGCGACTTTTCGCGCGGCGAATGCCGGGAGTGTCGATCGCGACGAAACTCTTGCCGTCGAGTTCGAACCGCACATCGACACTGTCGCGCGTGGTGCCCGGTATTTCGCTGACAATCATCCGCTCGGCCTCGACGAGCGTGTTGATGAACGTGCTCTTGCCGACATTGCGTCGGCCGACGATCGCCACCTTCAACTCCGGCTCGATCGTCCCTTCTTCCGCCTCGTCCTCCAGCGGTGGCGGCAATTGCTGTACGATCGAATTCAGCAGGACTGACCGGTGGCGATCCTGCAGCGTACTGACTCGCAGCGGCTTGCCGGTCCCCAGTCGGTAGAACTCGTCGGCCTGTGAGTCCAGCGAATCGTTGTCGCACTTGTTCGCAATACAAAGGATCGGCTTGTTCACAGACCGCAGCCGGCGGGCGGTGTCCTGATCGATGGGGAGCATGCCCTCGCGCGCGTCGACGACGAACAGGATCACGGCGGCTGAATCGAGCGCCAAGTTGATCTGGTCTTCGATGTGCCGCGTTAGGTTGTCCATGTCGGCAAAGCCCATCCCTCCCGTGTCGACCAATTCGAAGAAGCGGTCGTCGTGGCAGATGAGGTGCGTGAGGCGGTCGCGGGTAACGCCGGGCTTGTCGTCAACGATGGCGATCCGCACTCCGGCCAGCCAATTGAGCAGGCTGCTCTTGCCGACGTTCGGTCGGCCAACGATGACAACTTGGGGGACGCTCATGATCGATTGCAAACTCAAATCACAGAAAGGCACACATCAGCCGACCGCACTCCAGTCGCACGACGGACAGCTTTCACGCAACGCAGAGGAACCCACCAGCACTTCAACAGGGGGCCTGCACACCCGGTTCCCTCACATCATCATAATCAACCAAGCCGCGCGAGAGTAGGGTTGTTGCCTGGAAGAACTTCTGCAAGCTGCATCGCGATGCGCCAATCGGGCCCAGCCGAAATCTTCCGCCTGCCCCCTGGGCAACGGGAACCAGTAGCCTAAACTAGGCAGCATTCGACTTGAATTTATACAGATGTATGAGAGCGGGAACACAATGGAAACTGGGGTCGAGAAATGTCAGATCGATTGCGACGGCTAGTAGTAGGCCGCCTCGAAAGCCTCGAACGGGCGGGTGTTTTGCAGTTGCCGCGGCCAGCGAAGCCTGGCTCCAACAAATCTTCGGAGTCATTGGCCGAACAGTCGCCGTCGCGAGAGGAGTTCAAGTCGCCTACTTTGGAAATGCTGCAGCAGGAGGTGGCGTCATGCACGCGGTGCGATGAATTGGCTCGCACACGCACGCAAACGGTCTTCGGCGTGGGCAGCCCAAAAGCTCGACTCTGTTTTCTTGGCGAGGCCCCGGGGGCCGACGAAGATCGCCAGGGTGAACCATTTGTCGGTCGGGCCGGTCAACTCCTCACGAAAATTATCGAGGCATGCCATATGAAACGCGAGGACGTGTACATCCTCAACATGCTCAAGTGTCGCCCGCCCGGCAATCGCAATCCACTGCCGCACGAACTGGCAAACTGCCGCCGTTATTTGGAACGGCAACTTGAGTTAATCCAGCCCGAATTCATTTGTTGTCTGGGTGCCGTCGCGGCTCAAAACCTGTTGGAAACAACGGTTCCCATCGGCAAGCTGCGCGGCAAGGTGCATGCGTATCGCGGAGCGAAGGTCGTTTGCACTTACCATCCGGCCTATTTGTTGCGCAATCCCGCGGCAAAGAGAGATACTTGGGAGGATATGAAGTTCCTGATGCGTGAAATGGGCGTGGAGCTTTGAATTGGCAACAAGGTTAACGGCCCGTTGAAGAAGTCGGCTATTGGTAATTTCAGGCAGCGAGTGCGAGCGAGTGGGCGGCGGCAAGGGTTTGCCGTCTTCGTGATTGAGTTGGATTGCTTCTTCGACGATTTGGCATGAGCCACGCCCTTCGAAGACTCAGGGCGTGCCACCCATTTTGAAACGCTGATCGGCCCTGGCAAAATGATCGGGGCCGGATTGCCAGTCTACGTTTTCACAAAAGGCCAGCGGCGCGTTGCGTAAGACCACACAACAAAGAATGCCAGCCCCATCACAATCACGGCCATGGCGAATAGCAGCACGGCCGTACCGGAGGTCACGAACAGGAAGGTCCAACCCACGAGTGCCACCAGGATGGGCAGAGGATAGAGCCAGATGCGGAACGGCCGTTCCAGATCGGGCGACTGCCACCGTAGCAAGACCACCGCCGCGACCTGGCCAAGAAATTGGATCAGGATGCGAGTGGTCACCAGGGCTTCGATGACCACACCCAGCGGCAGGGCGCAGCAGACGATTGCCAGCCCACCGATCACCAGCAGCGAGATGTGGGGGAAGTTGCCGGTGGGGTGAAGCCGGCCGAAGACGCGGAAGAAGTTGCCGTCCCGAGCGGCGGCATACGGAATTCGCGAGTAGCCCAGCAACAGCGCGAACACCGAGGCGAGCGTGGTCCAGAGAATCAAGAGCGTGAACACCTGGGCTATGCCGCGGCCGTAGACCCGCTCCATGACGATGGAAACGACATACTTCGAGAGCGGATTATCGTCCCGGGCCGGAACAATGTCCCGCCAGGGTACGACGCTGACCACCGACAGGTTGATGAGGAAGTAAAGCGTCGCGACGACGATCAGACTAAGGAGGATCGATCGCGGGATGACGCGGCCCGGATGCTTCACTTCTTCGCCGATGTAACAGATGTCGTAGTAGCCGAAGTAATCGTAGACACCGATGCGCGTGGCCTGGCCGAGTCCCCAGAGGAACCCCCACGAGAACTGGAATGCCCCGGACGGGAAATCGAATGCCAGCTTGGGATCGAACTTCCAAAAGCCGGTCAGGACGACAGCGATTACCGTACACATGGTGCCGATCCACAGGCTGACGGTGATCGTGGCGATCGACGTGATGCGGCGGTAAAGGAGCACAATGTTCAGCACTCCGACCGCGGCGGCAATCGCGATCGTGACCACCCACGCGGTGTGGGCATCCTGCAACGCGGGCACGTCGCGCCACAGGTAACTGAGATAACTGGAGAAACCGATATAGCCGGACGCGATCTCCAACGGCCCGCTGAAAATGAATTGCCAGATGAACAGGAAGGACATCAGACGCCCGAAGCGATTGCGCCCAAAGCCATCGCGGAGATAGACATAGCTACCGCCCGAACCGGGCATCATCGCGCCCAACTCGCTCCAGACCAAGCCGTCGCACAACGTGATGACGAAGGCGACGAACCAACCGAGCATCGATTGTGGGCCGCCCAAAGCACTGAGCAACAATGGGATTGTGATAAACGGTCCCGCGCCGACCATGTTCGACATATTGAGCGCGGCGGCCTGCAGCAGGCCGAATCGCCGGATCAGGTGCGGCTGTTCGCGGGTGGGCTGCGGTTGTTCCATGCGGAGGCTTGCGACTCGTCAGTTCTAGCTTGGCCATCCCCTTGCCCTTCGGGAGAGGGCCGCGTTCGGTTTTCACTCTGCCTTGGCAACCACACGATACGCGAAAACGCCCGGCTGGCAAGCACAAACGACTTGATCGCCCTCCCGCACTAGCGGCAGCGACCCCAACGTGCTCCCGTCCTCGGCGAGAACCTCGACCACTGGGGATCGCGGCAGTTGCCGGTTGAGTATTGTGGCGCCAAAACGCACCGTGAACGGTTTCCCTTCGGGCAGCGGCATGAGTTGCAGTGCGTTCTGTTCCACGCTCAGGCGGAGCGCGCCGTCGGTCGCAATCCCTTCGAAGTCAATCACCTTGCCCGTTGGATTCATACGCTCCAACAACGGATCGCTTTCCTCGGCAAGGAGCGGGCGCGCATTCACGTACAGGGAATCCACGGAGCGGGACCAGTCGACAACAACGCCTTCGCGTCGCTCGATCGCGGCTTCCACAATCGCTCCCGCCAACTTCGCGCGGCCATAGAACCCATATCTGGGCAGCGTGTGTCCAGCCACGGTCCAGTCGTTGCTGCCGCGATTGACCCAGACCTCACCACCTCCCGTCCAACGCACATGTTGCCGGTGGATGTTTCCCTCGGCGAACTCCACCTGCTCGATGCTTTGCATCGCCAATGCACGCATCAGATCGTGAGTCAACCAGTACGTACGCACGACATCCCGGCCGAAGGGCGCGGAGACCATCGCGGGGTGGCCCGTCAGGATCTCGGCGGTGATGTAGTCGTCACTGAAGATGCCGTGCAGGGTGGGATCGAGTCCGGCCGCATAGCGCGGTTCGTAGCCGGCTCCGTGCAGCACAAAACGATC